>JALUWZ010000132.1 GCA_027019205.1 Emcibacter sp. | reverse complement strand
CCCGGACTGAAAATCTTTGCCAGCACGTAAGCCGGCAGCCCGGCCGCATAGGCCATCAGCGCCCAGGCGGTCTGCCAGCTGTCCTCTGTTGTAAAGGCATTGCGTTCAAATAATACATGGATCAGTTGAAACGGCATGATCATAAAGGCCGCCGCCGCCGGAATGGTCAGGAACAGGCCAAGCTCAATCGCCTTGTTCTGATTTATACTGACCTCACTCGCATCGCCCTCGGCTATATTTCTCGCCAGCAGCGGCAGCAGCACCGTACCAAGTGCGACGCCAATTACCCCGATCGGCAGCTGATTAAGCCGGTCGGCATAAAACAGGTACGAGATCGACCCGTCCGGCAGGTGAGAGGCAATGATCATGTCGATCATAAGGTTGATCTGTATTACTCCGGCGCCGAGGGCCGCAGGCATCATGATGATCAGCATCTCCTTCACCTTGGGCGTCATGCGCGGTTTGACAATCCTGATCCTGTAGCCGGACCGCCGACAGGCCAGATAGAGCCATAACAGCTGAATAAACCCGGCGATGGACACCGCAAGCGCCAGCGCATGGGCCGGAGTGGAAAATTGCCCGGAAAAGAATATCAATGCGCTGATCATCGACAGATTGAGAATGATTGGCGTTGCTGCGGTTTCCGAAAACTTGCCCAGGGCATTCAATATCCCGCCAAGCAGGGAAACCAGACTGATAAACAGCAAAAAGGGAAAGGTTATCCGGGTGAGCAATACCGCGAGCTGAAATTTTGCCTGATCACTGCTGAACCCCCCGGCCAGAATATAGATCACCCCCGGGGCAAATATTTCCATCAATGCCACAACCACCAGCAAAACCATGATCAGGCTGGAAAAGGCAGTCTCGGCAAAGCTTAACGCCTCCTCTTTTCCTCCTTGCGAGAGCGTCGCACTGAAGACCGGAATGAAAGAGGCGCTGAAGGCTCCCTCGGCAAATAACCGGCGGAAAAAATTGGGCAGTTTCAGGGCAACAAAAAAGCAATCGGCCACCAGTCCGGCCCCGAGGACCGAGGCCGACAATATATCGCGGACAAATCCCAGTATCCGGCTGATCAGGGTAAAGCTGCTAAAAACAGCCAGGGCTTTGACGATTGACATATCAGCGCGTTACCTGTGTGACTTTTTCGTTTTTTCCATCTGAAGAGCCTCCATTAATTTTATCCTGATCTGTTTCAGTTTATTTTCATTATGCACTTTATGACCAAACAGATCACAAATAAACAGCACCGTTACCGCCCGTTCGCCAAATGTCGCGATATGGGCGCTGCCAATGGACAGTTTCAAATCAACCAGCGTCTGCGATAACTGATAGAGAAACCCCGGACGATCAAGACCATTAAGTTCTATTACCGTATAACGGTTGCTGGCTTTGTTGTCGATCAATACCCTTGGTGCGACGGTAAAGGCATCGGCTTTCCGGGGTCGCTTGTGCAGGGCGGCCAGTTCCTTGCGCGGCAGCAATTTTCCGGCGAGAGTTTTTTCAATAGTGCTTCTGAGCCGTTCCAGCTTGTGCTTGTCTTTATACACCCCCCCGCCGGCCTCCTGAATCCAGAAACTATCCAGCGCCATGCCATCCTTGGTGGTGAAGACCTTGGCATCCTGAATGGAGGCCCCGGACACCGCAATTGCCCCGGTCATGCGCGCAAACAGACCCGGATGATCCTGGGCATAGATCGTCAGCTCCGAAATATTCTGAAACTCATCGACATGAATGTTGATGGTCAGCTTTTCATCCTTCCTGTCCGCATCGGCAATCATCCGGGCATTACGAATCAGATTTTCCCCGTTCAGGGCCAGCCAGTAGGGCGGATAGAACCGGCTGCTATGGGCCTCGAATTCTGCATCTGTCCAGTCTGACAGTTCCTGACGCAGCATTTTCTGAGCCGCCTCGATCCGTCTCTCGTTGCTGCCCTCGATATGCCCGCCAAGCAGATATTCCTCAGCCTGATAATATAGCTCGCGCAGGAGCTGCCCCTTCCAGCCATTCCAGATTTTCGGGCCGACCGCACGAATATCAACCACCGTCAGAATAAGCAACAGCCGCAGGCGTTCCGGGCTTTGAACAATATCGGAAAATTTTTTGATGGTGGTGAAATCATTCAAATCACGCTTGAAGGCCACATGGGTCATCACAAGATGGTTTCGTACCAGCCACGCCACCGTTTCGGTCTGTGCCGGGGTAAGGCCCATACGCGGGCACAGCTTCAACGCCACCTGCTCGCCCAGCTGTGAATGGTCCCCTTTGCGCCCCTTGGCAATATCATGCAGCATCACCGCAACATATAACACCTCCCGCGACAGCAGCTTGTGGACAATATCATCAGACAGCGGATGATCTTCTTTCAGCTTGCCCTGCTCAAGATCGGACAGCAGTTCAATCGCCCGGATGGTATGTTCATCAACCGTATAGAAATGATACATGTCATATTGCATCTGTGCCACCACCCGGCCAAAATCGGGAATAAAGCGGCCCAGTACCCCGGCCTCATTCATCAGGCGCAGGACAAAACCCGGTCCTTTCTCATAGGTCAGAATTTCGAGGAACAGCCGGTTGGCCTCGGGATTATTCTGTAACTTGCGATTGATCAGGCGCAGATTATGACGTATCCGGCGCAAGGCCCGGGGATGAATATCGAGATCATGCTGCTGAGCCACATGAAAAATGCGGATCATATTTATCGGGTCTTCCCGGATATCCCGCGATGTCGCCAGGGAAATACGGCTGCCTTCGACCGGGAAAATACCGATTTTCCTTTTACGCAGGCCAAATTTCGGCAGTCTCAGGCGTGGCTTGCGCCTGTGTTTGTCTTCCAGATAGGCACAATAAATCCGGGTCAGGTCGCCGACCGTCTTTGCGGTCAGGAAATAATGTTTCATAAAACGTTCAACCCCGGACAGCCCGGCCCGGTCGCTATAGCCCAGCTGGTCCGCCAGTATTTTCTGCACCCCGAAGCTGATGCGTTCCTCGGCCCGGTCGGAAATATAATGAAGATGACAGCGTACGGTCGTCAGGAAATTATAGGCCTTCTGGAACTGGCGATAATCGCTACGGGAAAACACCCCCTTTTCCACCACCTGCGCCACACTGTCAACGTTGTAAATATATTTGGAAATCCAGTAGAGGGTCTGCAAATCACGCAAGCCCCCCTTGCCCTCCTTGATATTGGGTTCCACCACATATCTGGTCTGGCCGAGCCGGACATGACGCGCATCGCGCTCCGCCAGTTTCTGCTCAACATATTCAGGGCCGGTTCCGGCAACAACCTCCTTGTTATAGCGTTCAAGAAATTCCTTGTATAACGCCTCGTCCGCACAGATATAGCGCGATTCCAGCAGCGATGTCCGGATGGTCATATCCTGTTTTGACAGCCGGACAGATTCCGTAATTGTCCGCACCGCATGCCCGACCTTCAGGCCAATATCCCACAACATGTAAAGCATATATTCCACCACCTGCTCGCCCCACGGGGTTTGCTTGTAGGGCAGCAGAAACAGCAGATCCACATCGGAATAGGGAGCCATATCCGCCCGGCCATAGCCGCCAATCGCCACCAGCGACAGCCGTTCACTCAACGTCCTGTTCTGTTCGGGCAGGATATATTCCGTCGTCACCTTATAGAGGTGAGTGATGATTTCATCGGTAAGAAAGCTCTGGGCAATGACAAGAGTCGTGCCCTTCTCGCCCATAGTACAGCGCCCTTTGATCTGTTCAAATCCCTTATGGTAATATTCCCTGAACAGCGCCAGCAGGGACGGGCGGATCGTCGAGGGCGAAAATTCCTGCTCAAGACTTTCGAGGTCGGCGACAAAATCGCTGCGATTGAATATCTGCCGGTGGTTTTTTACTCTAATCATCCTGTTGCAACTTTTTTAATCTATAGAGAATATCCAGGGCCTCACGCGGGGTCAGGTCATCGGGATTGACCGCCGCCAGTTCATGGGCAATTTTCTTGGCCGGACCATCCTGCCCGTCAGGCTTGCGGTCAATCTTGCTCTTCATGACAGAAAATAATGGTAAATCATCGGCAATATCAACCATCTTGCTGGCAATTTTCTGCCCCTGTGCGGCCCCGTGGCCGCCCTGCTCCAGACTGTGAAGCACCTGCGTCGCGCGCGCGATAACTATCTTGGGCAGCCCGGCCAGTTTGGCAACCTGAATACCGTATGAGCGGTCGGCGGCCCCGGCAGCAACCTCATGGAGGAAGACAATCTCCCCCTGCCAGTCCTTTACCTTCATATAATGCAGGGCAAGATTATCCAGCTTTGACGACAGGGCAGTCATCTCATGATAATGGGTCGCAAACAAGGCCCGGCTCTGATTGGCCTCGTGAAGATGCTCGACCGCCGCCCAGGCAATCGACAGACCGTCATAGGTCGCCGTCCCCCGGCCAATTTCATCCAGTATCACCAATGAGCGGTTGGTTGACTGGTTAAGAATTGCCGCCGTTTCAACCATTTCCACCATAAAGGTTGACCGGCCCCGGGCCAGATCATCGGATGCCCCGACCCGGCTGAACAGCCGGTCAACAACCCCGATATGGGCCGCGCTTGCCGGAACAAAACTGCCCATCTGCGCCATCAGGGCCAGCAGGGCATTCTGGCGCAGGAAGGTACTTTTCCCGGCCATATTCGGCCCCGTGATCAGCCACAGACGATGGCCCGGCCCAAGGTCACAGTCATTGGCAACAAAATGATCTTCACGGGCCTTGTCCAATGCCGCCTCTACCACCGGATGACGGCCATTCTCCACCGCAAACGCCAGACTGTTATCCACTTTGGGCCGGGTATAGTTTTTTTCTGCGGCCAGTTCCGCCAGCGCTGTCGCCACATCCAGACGCGCCAGAGACCGGGCGGCCTGACTGATTTCCTGCCAGCGGGTCAGAACATCCCCGACCAGTTCCTCATATATTTCATGTTCCAGCGCCAGCGCCCGGTCCGCCGCCTGACCGATTTTACCCGCCAGTCGGGCAAGTTCGGCACTGTTAAAGCGCACCACATTGGCCAGGGTCTGACGATGGATGAATTCTTCATTATGCGGCGGGGTCATCAGCTTGTCCGCATGCAAGGCCGTCACTTCAATAAAATATCCCAATACATTGTTATATTTGACTTTAAGGCCGTTAATATCTGACTGTTCGCGGTATTTTGCTTCCAGCGCCATAATCAGCCGCTTGCTTTCGCTCGACAATATGCGGAACTCGTCAAGGGCAGGATGATAGCCCCGGGCAATAAAATTCCCGTCACGGATAATGGTTGGCAAATCTTCCGCAAGGGCGGATTGCAGCAGATCAATGATTTCCTGATGGCTGCCCATATTTTCAAGGATAAGAGCAATATCCGCCGGTGGCGGGGCCAGATCATTTTCCGGCCCTTTATGACGGTTATAAAACATCATCTTGATGTCGGCGGCCTGTATCAAGCCGTCCCTGACCGCCGCGAGGTCACGCGGACCACCCCGGCCAAGGGATAACCGTGACATGGCACGCTCCAGATCAGGACAGCGTTTCAACAGGCCCCTGATTTCCCGGCGAAATCCCTCATGCTGATAAAAATATTCGACCAGATCAAGCCGCCGGTTGATAATTTCAGGCGCCATCAGCGGCGCAGTCAGACGGCTGCCAAGCAACCGGCCCCCGGCCCCGGTCACGGTCCGGTCAATCACCTCAAGCAGACTGCCCCTGCGGCTGCCCGCCAGCGTATGGGTAAGTTCCAGATTGCGCCGGGTCGCCCCGTCAATCATCATGCTGCTGTCCCGGCCCGTCACAACCGGATAGGCAAGTTTCGGGCTTTGGCCCTTCTGGGTTTCGACAAGATAGGCCACCAGCGCCCCGCAGGCCGATAATTCGGCCCGGCTGAAGGCCGCCATCCCGTCGAGGAATTTTACCCCGTAATGGTCTTTCAATGTCTTTTCAGCCCGGATACTGTCAAAACTGCTGCTCTCCACAAGGCTTATTATCGACTGCCAGTTACCCAGTATATCGCCCAGCTCGTCACAGGCCAGCAGCGGGGCCGACAGGATCAGCTCCCCGGCCTCTATCCGTGACAATTCGGCGTCCAGATCGGCGGGGCCGACGCTTGTCACCAGAAAATCGCCGGTTGAAATATCAAGCCACGCCAGAGAAAGAGACTCTTGAGAGCGCGCCAGTGCCGCCAGAAAATTATTCTGCCGGGCATTGAGCAGATTTTCCTCGGTAATCGTTCCGGGCGTTACCAGCCGCACCACATCGCGCTTTACGACCGATTTGCCCCCGCGCTTTTTGGCCTCTGCCGGGTCCTCCATCTGTTCACAGACCGCGACCTTGAACCCGCGTTTAATCAGGCGCGACAGGTAATTTTCCGCTGCATGAACCGGCACCCCGCACATCGGAATATCCACCCCCCCGTGCTTTCCCCGCCGGGTCAGCGTAATGTCCAGCGCCGCCGAGGCACGGACCGCATCATCAAAAAACAATTCGTAAAAATCCCCCATCCGGTAAAATAACAGATAGTCCGCGTGCTTTTCCTTTAATTCCAGATATTGCACCATCATCGGCGTAACCGCAGAATCGTCTTTGGTTTTTTGTTTGTTATTTTTGCGGAGATTTGTCATAAATATATCAATTTTAAAATATTAATAAAGTTTTTTAGTATTTACTTTTAATGTAATTACAATATATATGTCTTTAAAGTAATATTATTTACCTCAATAGGTGATAGATTAAAGTAATTTTCGCAAAAAATTACCGTTATTATATCGTCTGCACTGTATCTTCTCCGGAACTGGAAAGCAATTATTCTCGGGGGTGAACAGCATATAAAAAAACAGGAAGACCCGTGGTATGAGTAATAAAAAAAGTGATTTCAGTGACAAGGAAGCCCTGCATTATCATGCCATCGGACGTCCGGGCAAGCTGGAAATACGTGCAACAAAATCCATGGCGACCCAGCGGGACCTGTCGCTGGCCTATTCGCCCGGGGTCGCGGCACCGGTTCTGGCAATCGCCGAACATGAGAGTATGGCCTATGACTATACCGCCAAGGGTAATCTTGTGGCGATTATTACCAACGGTTCGGCGATTCTCGGCCTTGGTAATCTTGGCGCCATGGCGTCCAAACCCGTTATGGAGGGCAAGGCCGTCCTGTTCAAGAGATTTGCCGATATAGACGGTATCGACCTTGAGGTTGATACCGGGGATGTCGATGAATTTATCAACTGCGTGAAATTGCTCGGCCCGACATTCGGCGGCATCAATCTTGAGGATATCAAGGCCCCGGAATGTTTTATTATCGAGCAGGCCCTGCGCGAAAAGATGGATATTCCGGTTTTCCATGATGACCAGCATGGCACGGCGATTATCACGGCGGCGGGAATTATCAATGCCATCGACCTGACCGGGCGGGATATAAAGACTGTCCGGCTGGTGGTTAACGGGGCCGGGGCCGCCGCCATTGCCTGCACTGAACTTGTCAAGGCCATGGGTATTCCCCATGACAATGTTATCATGTGTGACAGCAAGGGGGTGATCTATCAGGGGCGCAAAGAGGGCATGAACCAGTGGAAATCTGCCCATGCCGCAGATACCCCCCACCGCAGCCTTAAAGAGGCCCTCACTGGGGCCGATATATTCCTCGGCCTGTCTGTCAAGGGGGCCGTCACTCAGGATATGGTTAAAAGCATGGCCGATCAGCCGATCATTTTTGCCATGGCCAATCCGGAACCCGAAATCACCCCCGAAGCGGTAAAAGACGCGAGAAAAGACGCGATTATCGCCACAGGCCGGGCCGACTACCCCAATCAGGTCAATAATGTTCTGGGATTTCCCTATATTTTCCGGGGGGCGCTTGACGTCCGGGCCTCAACCATTAATGAGGAAATGAAAATTGCCGCTGCCCTGGCCATAGCCGACCTCGCCCGGGAGGATGTTCCCGATGAAGTTGCGGCGGCCTATAGCGGCGGTCACCCGAAATATGGCCCGGAATATATTATCCCTGTGCCGTTTGACCCGCGCCTGATCAGTGCCATCTCCCCCGCCGTGGCCGAGGCCGCGATCAAGAGCGGAGTCGCCAGAAGGCCGATCATTGATATGAACGGTTACCGCAAGGAGCTGGCGGCGCGGCTGAACCCGACAACCGGCACCCTGCAGATGATTTATGACCGGCTTGATGATGATCCGAAACGGGTAATCTTCACCGAAGCAGACGAGGAAACTGTTCTCAGGGCGGCGCTCGGCTTTGAACAGAATGGCTATGGTCAGGCGGTGTTGCTCGGCCATGAAGAAAAAATCCGCGATCATCTGGAACATATCGGCCATAACCGCAATGATACGCTTGAAATTCATCATGGCAGAAGCAGTGATAAAAGCACGGAATATGCCGAATTCCTGTTTTCCAGATTACAACGCAAGGGCTATATCTTCCGCGACTGCCTGCGCCTTGTTCGTACAGACCGCAACATCTTTGGCGCCTGCATGCTGGCCTTTGGCGATGCGGACGCCATGGTGACAGGCCATAACCGCCATTATGCCGCAGCCCTTGACAGCATCATGAAGGTGATTAACCCCCTGCCTGACTGCCGGGCCATGGGGTTGTCGATTGTCGTCAAGGATGACCAGACGATATTTGTCGCCGATACGGCCATAACCGAAATGCCGACCGCAGAGGAAATGGCGGAAATTGCCATCCATGCCGCAAATGCGGTGCGTCATTTCGGGCTTGAGCCACGGGTGGCCTTTATGTCCTATACCAATTTCGGCAACCCGATGGGCGGCATACTGGCCACCACATCGCGTGAGGCGGTCGCCATTCTTGACCAACAGGAAACAGATTTTGAATATGACGGCGAGATGCATGCCGGGGTTGCGCTCAATCCCGAAATCATGAAATCCTACCCCTTCTGCCGTCTGACGGGACCGGCCAATATATTGATCATGCCGGGCATGCATTCCGCCCATATCTCAACCAAGATGATCCGGGAACTGGGCGGTGGCACCGTCATAGGCCCGATGCTGGTCGG
>JALUWZ010000131.1 GCA_027019205.1 Emcibacter sp. | reverse complement strand
TATCGCCGTTTGAAATATTCTCGCCGGTCAGGATATTCTCGCGCTCGACCGCGCCGACACAAAAGCCGGCAAGATCATAATCACCGTCTGCATACATGCCGGGCATTTCCGCCGTTTCGCCGCCAATCAGCGCGGTGTTTGCCTCACGGCAGCCTTCGGCAATGCCTTCAATAATGGCGCGGCCCGCCTCAACGCTCAACTGGCCGGTGGCAAAATAATCAAGGAAGAACAGCGGTTCGGCCCCCTGGACAATCAGGTCATTGACGCACATCGCCACCAGGTCAATCCCGACCGTATCATGGTGGCCGGACTGAATGGCGATCTTGAGCTTGGTGCCGACGCCATCGGTGCCGGACACCAGAACGGGGTCATGAAAGCCTGCCGCCTTCAGGTCAAACAGGGCGCCAAATCCGCCAAGCGCCGAGGTGCATCCCGGCCTTCTGGTGGAGGCTGCCGCAGGCTTGATTGCCCGGACAAGGTCATTGCCGGCCTCAATATCCACCCCGGCATCCTTGTAAGTATAGGCTTTTTTACTGGTCACGATTTTCCACCTGAAACATATTTTCTCAAGATGTTCAGATATAAGGGCAGCCATGACAAAAGGCCACCGGATTTTTATCAATTCAGAAATATAAATTTCTTGCCACAGTCATGACAAGATGCGCTATTATGACTTTGAGAAAATGACATAATAGTCCGGACAGAATATTTTGATAAAAAAACTTTTAATATCAGCCTGTTATATATTTGTTTTGCTATTATACCTGCCTGTTGCGCGGGCCGCCATCCCTGCGCAGGATGGTCAGGCCGAGCCGCCAAAAATATATACAATTTACAATATCGCCATGGATGAGACCGCCGTCACCTCAAGCAAGGCGCGTGACATCGCCCTGAAGAAAGCCCAGCGTATCGCCCTTGACCGGCTTTTCCGCAAGATATTGCGCGGCGGGGATTATGATAGTTTGCCGATATTGACCGATGCCGAGGTTAGTGACCTGGTCAGCGGGCTGGAAATCGCCGGGGAAAAGACCTCCTACGTCCGCTATATCGCCGATTTTACGGTCCATTTCAGCCGCGACAAGATTTATCATTTCCTGTCGGCGCGCAATATCCCCTTTGCCGAAACCCTGTCAAGACCGGTCAGTATTCTGGCGGTGCTGGAGAAGGACGGGACAACCGTCCTGTGGGAAAAGAGCAATGACTGGCGTGCGGCATGGCGTGAATATGACACGGCCAACAATCTTGTGCCGGTCCGGGTGATCGGCCCGTCGCTGGCCAATCGTCTGGCCCTGACCGCATGGCAGGCCCGGCAGGGGGACAGGGCCGCCCTGCAAAAATTTGCCGACCGGCGGGCAATCCGCAGGCTTTATATCATGAATGCCCGGATCAGGAATGACCTTGCCCTTGGCAGAAAGACGCTGGAGCTGACTATTACCGGCAATAATGACGAGGATAAATTTACCACAATAATAGATTCAGGAGAGGGCGAGGAGGATTTAACCGCCCTGTATGATGCCGCAATCAGCCGCGCGACCTATTGGCTGGATAACCGGTGGAAGGAAAAAGTGCTGGTCCATTTCGGGGAATCGTCGCTTCTCAAGGTGGAAATCCGCTTTGATCGGCCCGGGGACTGGTTTGTCATCCGTAAAAAGCTCGAGGCGATTTCGCTGATCCGTGACATAACCTACAGCCGTCTTGCCCTTGGCGTGGGTGAGGTGGCAATGGAATATTCCGGCGATATTGAACAGATTACCCTGGCGCTTGATCAGAAAAACCTGATGCTGACTCCGCCGTCCGACAAGGGCGCCCTGTCGGTTGTGAGGTTAAAGAAATAGAGATATGCCCCAGATTCCCCCCCGGATTCCCCCCCAGATTCCTTTTGACTTGCCCCATAGAGAAGCCTTCGAGGCGGAAGATTATCTGGTGACCGCGTCCAATCAGGCCGCCGTTGACCGGATTGACCGCTGGCCGGACTGGACCGGCAGCCATTGCACAATATTCTATGGCGCGGCAGGATGCGGCAAGACCCACCTGACCCATGTCTGGCAGCGTAAATCAGCCGCCCGGCGTATTGGCACAGCGCAGATGAATTTGCAGGATATTGCAGGCAATCTGATTATCGAGGATATTGATGCCATATCAGGAAATATGCAGGCGCAGGAAGACCTGTTTCATTTATATAACCGGCAGAAGGAAACGGGGGGGTTTCTTATGCTGACGGCGCGGCATCATCCGAAAAGCTGGTCGCTTGCCTTGCCCGACCTCGCCTCGCGGATGCTGGCGGCGATGGCGATTGAGATCGGTGCGCCGGATGATGATCTGCTTGCCGCGCTTGTTATCAAGCAGTTTATGGACCGGCAGGTCACGGTCCCGGAGGAGGTGGTCAGTTATCTGCTGCCCAGAATTGAAAGATCATTTGAGGCCGTGCGTAATATCGTTGATGAAATTGATACTCTGGCCCTTGCCCGAAAGCGCAAAATCACCATTCCTCTGGTCCGGGACCTGCTTGACCGTGAAGCAGGATAATATAATGCTTGGATGTTTCATCAAATTGAAATATTCTCAGGCTAACCTGAATTTATAAAATGACCGTAGCCCTGACCCATAAAAAAGATATATATCCGTTCCACAATCTTCCCGTTGAAGAACGCCTGATCAACCGTGAACTGTCATGGTTGCGCTTTAACCTGCGGGTGATGGAAGAATCCAACAATAGTGACCACCCGCTACTGGAACGGCTGCGTTTCCTGTCGATTTCCGGCAGTAATCTCGATGAATTCTACATGGTGCGGGTTGCCGGTATCCGTGGCCAGATCACGGCAGGTGTTGAAAAAATCAGCAACGAGGGCCTGACTCCGCAGGAGCAGCTTGACCGGATCAATGACCTTGCGGCCCGGCTGATCAATGACCAGCAGAGCTGCTGGACCTCTCTGGTGGGGAAATTGCGGCGGGAAGGGATCAATCTTATCAATATTGAGGATATCACCCCGGAGGAAATGAGATGGCTTGAGAGTTATTTTCTCGAAAGCGTGTTTCCGATCCTGACGCCGCTTGCGGTTGATCCGGCCCATCCCTTTCCTTTCATTCCCAATCTCGGTTTTTCGATTGTGCTTGATCTGGAAAATAATGATGACGGCGCCACGTTGCTGGCCCTGCTGCCTGTTCCGCGTCAGACCAAGCGCTTTGTCCGCCTGCCCGGCGATGCGGTGCGCTTTATTTCAGTCGAAAATTGTATCTGTCTGTTTCTCAACCGGTTATTTCCCAATTATTCGATAAGGGGGGAGGCGATTTTCCGCCTTATCCGCGACAGCGAGATGGAGGTAGAGGAAGAGGCCGAGGACCTTGTCCGGGTGTTTGAAAGCGCCCTGAAACGTCGGCGGCGCGGTCAGGTGATTCGCCTTGATGTCAATGAGGACATGCCGGAAAATCTGTTGAAAATGGTAAAGAGGGAACTTCACATCACCTCGAAGGAGATTGTCAGCATCAGCGGCATTCTCGGCATTGCCGAGGTTGACCAGCTGATTGTTGACGGTTTTCCGAATCTTAAATTTCCAACGCTCGATCCGCGATTTCCCCAACGGGTCAAGGAAAAGGGCGGTGATTGCTTTGCCGCCATCCGCGAAAAGGACTTTATCGTTCATCATCCCTTTGAAAGTTTTGACGTTGTGGTCAGTTTTCTGCAACAGGCGGCGCTGGACCCGGATGTGGTGGCGATCAAGCAGACCCTGTACCGGGTCGGGGATAATTCACCGATTATCCGCGCCCTGATTGATGCGGCAGAGGCCGGTAAATCCGTCACCGCCCTTGTCGAACTGAAAGCCCGCTTTGACGAGGCGCAGAATATCAAATGGGCGCGGGATATGGAGCGCGCCGGGGTTCAGGTGGTCTATGGTTTTATGGAACTGAAAACCCACGCCAAGATTTCGGTTATTATCCGTCGGGAAAATGACCAGCTTCGGACCTATATCCATTACGGCACCGGAAATTATCACCCGGTCACCGCCAAGATTTATACCGACCTGTCCTTTTTTACCGATGACGAGGCGTTGGGTCGCGATGCGGTTCACATTTTCAATTACCTGACCGGTTATGCCCGGCCCAGACAGCTCGAAAAAGTGGTCATTTCGCCCTTTGATATCCGCCGCCGGCTGATGGCCTTGATTGATCGGGAAATGGAATTTGCCGGGGCGGGCAAACCGGCCTCGCTCTGGGCCAAGATGAATGCACTGGTTGATCCTGTGATCATTGACAAATTATATGAGGCCTCCTGCGCCGGGGTTTCCATTGATCTTGTGGTGCGCGGCATATGCTGCCTGCGTCCCGGTGTCCCGGGGATGTCGGAAAATATCCGGGTTAAAAGCATTGTCGGGCGTTTTCTCGAACATGCCCGGATCACCTGTTTCGGCAATGGTCACAAGATGCCATCGCCCCGGGCGCAGGTATTTATTTCCTCGTCCGACTGGATGCCGCGTAATTTCAAACGCCGGGTGGAGGCGATGGTGCCGATTGAAAACCCGACCGTCAAGTCACAGGTGCTTGATCAGATCATGGTGGCAAATCTGAAGGATAATGTTCAGAGCTGGTGTCTGCAACCGGATCATTCCTATAAAAGGATCGTGGCGGAGGGAGAGAGATTCTCGGTCCATGACTATTTCCTGAAAAATCCCAGCCTGTCGGGTATGGGAAAAGCCATTGAGGGCAAGGAATTTTCCTTGCGGTTAAAAGAGTAAAAATATTTGGAAAAATTTGCCGTTATTGACATTGGGTCAAATTCAGTTCGTCTGGTGGTTTATGAAAGCCTGAAGCGGGCGCCTTACGTGATTTTCAATGAAAAGATTCTCTGTGGTCTGGGCCGGGGTCTGGCAGAAGACGGCATGATGCGCGATGAGTCAATGGCGATGGCGATTGGAACGCTCAAACGCTTTCAGCTGATGCTGGATAAAATGGATATCACGCAATATCGTGTCGTTGCCACATCTGCCGTTCGGGAAGCGACAAACGGACCTGATTTCGTCGAAAAGGTAAAAAGGGACTGTCATCTTGATGTTGCCGTCATCACCGGAAAAGAGGAAGCCCGCCTGTCGGGCCTTGGGGTCCTCTGCGCCCTGCCGCGCGCCCACGGGATTATGGGTGACCTGGGCGGCGGCAGTCTTGAGCTGGCCCTGCTGTCGGACGGTGATGTCAGGGACAGGGCGAGCTTTGCCATCGGCCCGTTAAAATATCAATCTCTTGATGGCAGGACGATTGCCTCGCCCAAGGCAGATATAGACCGGGCTATCGCCGCCCTTGACTGGACCGCCGGCCATCGGCAGGAGAATTTTTATGCGGTTGGCGGTGCCTGGCGCGCTCTGGCCAAAATCCATATCATGGAAAAGGGCTATGCCCTTAACAATGTTCACCATTATATCATTGACCGGGACGAGATACTTGACCTGAGCAACCATCTGTCCGGACTGCATCCGGTCGAAATGAACCGTTATCTAGTGCATATTTCCGCCCGGCGCCTGAAGGTGCTGCCGCTGGCGGCCTATATCCTGAACCGGTTGATTAAAAAACTGAAATCGAAGCGTCTGGTGGTTTCGGGCTATGGTCTGCGCGAAGGATTGCTGTTTGAAAGCATGGCCGATGATGTCCGGGCGGAGGATCCGCTGATTGAGGCCTGCCATGATATTGCCGCCAATGCCGGGCGCTTTTCCGAGCATGGCAAGCGGTTGCAGAAATGGATTGATCCCCTGTTTCCGGATGATGATTTCGAACCGAACCGGTTGCGTCTGGCCACAGCGATATTAAGTGATGTCGGCTGGCGCGGCCATCCGGAATATAAATCGGAAAAAATATTGTATGAGGTGCTGCATGGTCGTCTGCTCGGGCTGACCCATCGCGGGGCGGCCTTTATCGGTCTGGCGCTTTATATCTGTTACGGGGGGACGTCCGGCGAAAGGCAAACAGCAAAAGTTGAAACCCTGCTGAGGCCATCCGACATCCTCTATGCCAACAAGGTCGGGCTGGCCCTCAGGCTGGCCCAGAGGATTTCGGGCGGCACTGAAAAGGGCCTTAAATCGGCGCGTCTGGAAATCAGCGGCGGCAATCTGTTGCTGAATATCCGCAAAAAGGATGCCGCCATCGTTAACGAGGTCGTCATGAAACGTTTCCATGACCTTGCCAGGGAATTTTATCTGACAGAAAAGATCAGGATTACGTAACCTTGTCGTTGTTATCACCCACGGCAAGCAGAATGACCTCGCCGTCCTTAATGGCAAAAGCCATTTTACCATGTTTGACCGCAAGGGCCTGTTTGCCGAACAGATCATACCGCCAGCCCGCAAGAGCCGGAATATCCGCATCATCCCGCTCGGCCAGTTGTTCGAGGTCATCGATGGAGGCGATAAGTTTCGGCGCGACATTCTCATATTTACAGATCATTTTCAGCAGAACCTTGAGCAATTCCATCACCGGATCGGTATTCTGGGCCGGCGGGCGTCTCGGGGCAATGACCGGCAGGCTTTCCGGCGGCAGTTCCAGAACCTCTTTGATCAGGGCGAGAAGCTTTATGCCGCTCCTGCTCTGGCTGAACTGGGGCGACAGGCCGCGAATACTGCCGAGCGCGTTGCTGTGTTCGGGCCGGACGGCGGATATTTCCAGCAGCACCTCATCGCGCATCACCCGGTTGCGCGGGATGTTGCGGCTCTGGGCCTCCTGCTCGCGCCATTCGGCAAGCTTGCGGGCGATGGCATTGAACAGCCGGTTGCTGCTCCTGATTTTAAGCCTCTTCCAGGCATTTTCCGGCCTGACGATAAAGGTCTCCGGATTGGTCAGGTCGGCCATTTCCCCGGCGAGCCAGCTGTGACGCCCGCTTTTTTGCAACTGGGCCTCAAGCTTTTTATAGATCGTCCTGAGATGGGTGACGTCACCAATGGCATAGTCAATCTGCCGCCGGGTCAGCGGACGGCGCGACCAGTCGGTAATCCGGGTGCTTTTGTCAAGGGTGGCAGAGGCCAGGGCCATCACAAGCTTCTCATAGCCGATGCTGTCGCCGTAACCGCAGACCATGGCCGCGACCTGGCTATCAAATAGCGGCTTTGGTACGATGCCTTTCTCATTGACAAATATTTCAATATCCTGACGGGCAGCATGAAAGACTTTCAGGATATTTTCATTCTGCATCAAGTCGTAAAAGGGCGTGAGGTCCATGCCGGGCGCAAGAGGGTCAATGGCATGATATTCTTCTTCATTTGCCACCTGAATCAGGCATAATTTCGAATAATAGGTTTTGGTCCGCAGAAATTCCGTATCAACGGTGATATATTCAGATTTCGCCAGCCTCTCACACAGGGCTTGCAGCTGGTCATTACTTGTAATTACGCTCATTAATTTTGTTACCTGACATCATTTTTGTCTCTTTGCCCTGCGCCTCTCATAAAGAATAACTTGACAAGTGGGCAATAAAACACAAAAACACCATGATTTACATCTTAAAATTATAAAATCAGAAGATAGGCTATGCACGAATACAGAACACATACATGCGACGCCCTGCGGGCGGAAAATGTTGGCGAGACAGTTCTGCTGTCCGGCTGGGTCCACCGCAAAAGGGATCACGGAGGATTATTATTCATTGATCTGCGCGACCATTACGGTCTGACCCAATGTGTGATTGATACCGAAAACCCCCATTTTGCCCTGGCGGAATCCCTGCGGGCAGAATCGGTCATCCGGGTGAAGGGCAAGCTGGTATCACGCAGTGCCGATACCATCAATGACCATCTGCCGACCGGGCGGGTCGAACTGGCGATTGATGATCTTGATATTCTCTCTGCCGCCGCTGAATTGCCCCTGCCGGTATTTGGCGAGCAGGACTATCCCGAAGATATCCGTCTGACCTATCGTTTTCTTGATCTGCGGCGCGAGCGGCTTCACAAAAATATTGTCCTGCGGTCCGATATTATTTCCAGCATCCGCCGCCGGATGGTGGATCTCGGCTTTCGCGAATATCAGACGCCGATCCTGACCGCATCCTCGCCGGAAGGGGCGCGGGATTTTCTGGTGCCGAGCCGTCTGCATCCCGGTAAATTCTATGCCCTGCCCCAGGCCCCGCAGCAATTCAAGCAGCTGTTGATGATTGCCGGTTTTGACCGCTATTTCCAGATTGCCCCGTGTTTTCGCGATGAGGATGCCCGGGCCGACCGTTCGCCCGGTGAGTTTTATCAGCTTGATGTCGAAATGTCTTTCGTCACCCAGGAAGATGTTTTCGCCGCGCTTGAGCCATTGATGGTCGGGCTGTTTGAAGAATTTTCCGACAAGAAAGTAACCCAGGCCCCTTTCCCGCGCATTGCCTTTAAGGACAGCATGCTGAAATACGGCAATGACAAGCCTGACCTGAGGAACCCGATTGAAATCAGTGACGTGACCGAGGTGTTTCGCGGCTCCGGTTTCGGCATTTTTGCCGGGGCGGTTGATAAAGGCGCTGTCGTCCGCGCCATTCCGGCACCGGGGGCCGGGGGCGCAAAGGCGCGCAGTTTCTTTGACAAGATGAATGACTGGGCGCGGGGTGAGGGCTATGCCGGTCTTGGCTATATCCGTTTCAAGGCGGGCGAGGCGCTGGGGCCGATCGCCAAAAATCTTGATGACGAACGCCTGACACGCTTGCGCGAGATCGCGCATCTCGGCGATGATGACGGGGTTTTCTTTGCCTGCGGACCGGCGGCGGAGGCGGCGCGGCTCGCCGGATTTGCCCGGACCAAAGTCGGCGAGGATCTTGAGCTGATCAGTGACGGCGAGTTTAAATTCTGCTGGATTGTTGATTTTCCAATGTATGAATATGACGAGGTCGAGAAGAAGCTTGATTTCAGTCACAACCCCTTTTCCATGCCGCAGGGCGGGCTTGAGGCGCTGGAGAAGATGAAGCCCGAGGATATTCTTGGCTATCAGTATGACATCGTCTGCAACGGGATTGAGCTGTCCTCCGGGGCGATCCGAAATCACAAGCCGGACATCATGTATAAGGCTTTCGAGCTGGCGGGCTACGGCCCCGAGGTGGTTGAGGAGT
>JALUWZ010000130.1 GCA_027019205.1 Emcibacter sp. | reverse complement strand
ATAGGTGTCGGCGAAGAGTTCGAGGCGCTGGCGGGCAAGGTAATTGCTCATGGCAGGGCGGCGGCGGTGACGGCGCAGCGCGTTGAGGTCGATGCAGTCACTGGCGGTCATCGTGTCGCCCCATCCGGATTCCTGCATCACCTGCCCCCGGTAATCGATCAGTGCCGACCGGCCCCCGGTGGCATTTTCCGGCATGGCATGACCGCGAATTCCGGCGCAGTTTGACGAGATGACATAGGCCATATTCTCCAATGCCCGGGCGCGGCGGGCAATATTTTTCGGGCTGTCGTGGGGGGTGGCTGTCTCGCCTGAGGAATGAAGGAATATCTCCGCCCCGCGCAACGCCAGACTGCGGGCAATTTCCGGATAGAGAATTTCTTCGGACGCGATACAGGCCAGACGGCCAATATCTGTTTCTGCCACCGGAAAAACCCCGTCCAGACCATAAATATCAAGATATTTATCCCACACGTCATGGGGGGTCGGGGCAAACATCGAATTAAGCCTGCGGTAGCGCAAAATCACCTCACCGGCAGGGTCAATGATAAAGCTCGTCTGAAAATACAGCCCCGGAAAATGCCGGTCTTTCTCATAGGCATTGCCCGAGAGGTAAATGGCGTTATCCCGGGCAATATGTCCCAGCGCCTCATATTCCGGCCCGTCCATCTCAAGACAGGCCTTTTCCGCCCAGCCCGCAACGCTTTCCCCCACCGGATAGGCAGTGAGGAAATATTCCGGCAGGACCAGCAGCCGCACATCCGGGCCGACAAATTTTATGCTGGAGCCGATTTCGGTGGCAAGGCGCGCGATAGTGTGCGTCATAACCTCCCCTGCTTCCGCACGGCCCGCACAGCCATTCACCGCATCAATGGAGGTTTGCAGGGCAATCGCATAATAGGTCGGCCCGAGCAGTTTATCCTCGTCATTCATGATCATTCCGCCTCAATCACCTCTATCAATTCACCGGCATTGCCGATGCAACAGGCCGATCTTCGCCCATTATAGGGGGCGATGTCAATGCGAACGGGATCAGTGATCATCTTCGCCGTGACCCTGTCAATATCTTCAACGATAAAGCTGGTCATGGCAATACCGGGGGCGAGCCTGCCCGGCGCACAGGGGCGCTCCGTGGTTTCGGGGGGATATTGATCAACCTCGTTATTGACAATCCGGCCCACACAGGTCATCGACAGATGATGCGGGGTTTCCTCTGGCAGGTCGAAAGCGTCATTGATGGTGCTGTATTTGACAAAATACGCATTGCCCTGCGCCCAGCCGAAATTTTCGGTATAGAATTTAATCGCCTCATCCATATCGGGGGTCGCGAGGATCATGATAAATACCTGATCAACAAAGGACCGCGCCATCGGCAGGTCATAGTCGGGCAGATTGCCGCGCACCTGATTAAGGTAGAAAACCTCATTCGCCACCCCCACGGCCTGCATCGGATAAATCTTGTCGGAGAAATCAAGCCATGTCGGCACGCCGATAATCTCGAAGGGCGATTTTTTGAGATTTTCATGCAGGG
>JALUWZ010000129.1 GCA_027019205.1 Emcibacter sp. | reverse complement strand
GTTGCCAAGATTTTCCCGCAGATTGATATTTCGGTCTGTTCCATTGCCCTGACTCCCGGCATTTTGCGCCGTCAGATCATTCTTTAATTTCGCCAGATTATCCGTTTTCAGGCGGGCCTGAAGTTCCCTCAAGGCATTACGGTTAGCATCAATCCGGTTTTGACGATCAGTATTTTCAGCAATTTTACTGGTTTGTTCCACCGTCTTCTTCTGCTGACGCAGATTCTGCTGGTCCTGCAAGGTCTGCTGCTGACGCGCATTGGGGTCAAGCAACGACGACAGGGAGGTCAATAGAGATGAATTCGATGTAATATTCATTTTTCACAAAACCCAATATATGGGGGTCATTAAATATGCTGCTATCTCTCTTATTTGCCGGGGTAGAGCGCTTAAACACCCCTCCCCGCCCACAAAATAGCCGTATGAGTAGTAACTGTTCTATAAAGACGACACCCGTATCCTTTTCCCCCCCTATCTATTCAATCATATAAAAGCATCAAATCATGCAATTAGGTTGAACAAACCACCCGCCACGCAGCCACCCGCTAGCGCGAGGTCAATACACCCGATCTTTCTGAGGGGAAGAGGTCACCATTCTGCAACCACAATCAACAGGTGTATGTTACTCCTGTTTCAACAGAATTTCCAGTTGTTTTTTTACCCGGGGTTTCATGTCGTCCGGCGCGTATTTCAAAGCCTGCCTCAGGGATTTAATCACATCATCCCGCTGGCCAAGCACCATATAGGCCTTGGCAAGACGGAACCAGCCTTCGATATTTTCCGGATTTTTGGCCATTTTATCGGCAAGCCGCCCGACCATGCCCTTAATCATCGCCTTCTGCTGTTCCGGCGACATATCGGCGATCGCCTTGCGTTCCTTGTCATTCAGGCGCGGAGCGGGCATTTTATTATTTTCAACCTTGAGACCCAGATCACGCCGTGCCTGATTAATCCAGCGCCTGAGCGGCCCGAGCCACGGCGCCCCGGGCGGGCTGTCGGCTTCAAGCGCCGTCCAGCTGTCCAGCGCCTGTTTGACATTGCCGGCCTGATATTGGGCCAGCGCCAGATAATGCCGGACCCCCGGGTTGTCGGGATGGCTTTTCCGGGCGCGCTGCAATAATAACAAGGCCGCCGGCCCGACCCGGCCCTCGCTCAATACAATCAGGCTTTCGCCGAAAATCACCGCCGCATTGACATTGTCAGGGTCGAGCTGATACCAGTGCTGAAAGGCCTTGGCCGCCTTGTCCGGATGGCGCAATTCCATCTGATACTGGCCAAGAAGACGCCAGGCCTCAATATCATCCGGATGATCCTCAAGCCGGGTCTTCAGGCTGGCAATCTTGGCAAGCATATCCTGTGAAGCCTGGGAATTTACCGCCCGCTGTTCCCCCGAAGCCTGCTGGTCTTTCAGCCGGTCTTTCAGCCGGTCTTTCAGGGGGAAATCCGGCATGCCCGGCATACCGATATCAAGATATAATCCCACAGAGAGCAACAGGATAACCGCCATTCCCGCCGCCAGCAGGGGCCGCGACAATAAAGCGGGTGACGGGGCATCCTCT
>JALUWZ010000128.1 GCA_027019205.1 Emcibacter sp. | reverse complement strand
TACATGGCTGACCAAGCCCCGGGCGATGGTCAAGGGGACAAAGATGACCTTTGCCGGTCTTAAAAAACCCAAACAGCGCATTAATGTCATTGCCTATCTGAAAACTCTTCAGTAGATTTTCTGCCCTGAAAAAGAAAAAAACACCGCTGTCGTCAAGGCTCCGGTGTTTTTTGCTCTTGAATATTTATTATTATTTCATAAATTTAAAATATTGTTGCTTCGGTAACGCCTGCTACACAGGATAGTGACATTATTATGATTTTACAGTCTTGCCCCTAAATCATAGGATGTCGGTAATATGCAGGACATATGATACAGGAACAAAGGCGAAAAAGTGATGGCAATGAACATACGAAAAGAGGCAAAGACATATAGCCTGTCCCGAAGCCGGGATGGGCTGGCGCGAAAAATGTTCGCGGCGACCTTGACTGCGGCCCTGCTTCTGACCGTCCTGTTCTGGAGCAACACCCTGTGGGCAGCAGACAAAAAACCCCGGATAAATGAAGACCCCGTGGTCCAGCAGCAGGCCGCCGATTTTATCCGGTCGCTGGCCGATGAGGCCCTGACCAGCCTGAAACAGAAAGGCACCAGCCTTGCCGATCAGGAAAAGCGCTTTAATGAAATCCTCCGGGAAGGGTTCGATGTAAATTATATCGGCAGAATTTCTCTGGGACGCCACAGAAAGAAGGCAACCCGCGAAAATCTGGAAAAATATTATACCCTGTTCCCGGAATATCTGGTCAAGATCTATACCAGCCGTCTGACCAAGCTTCATACCAAAACTGTAAAGGTCGGGCGGGTATTCCCCAATGGCAAACGCGATATGTATGTCAGAACCAAGATCATTAATGGCGAGGACAAGACATATGACGTTGACTGGCGCGTCCGGCCCGGTAAAAAGACCGATGGACACCCGCGTCCCTATAAAATAATTGATGTCAAGATAGAAGGTATCAGCATGGCCCGGACCCAGCGCGACGACTTCACATCCAGAATATCGACAAGCGGCATGAACGGCCTGATTGATTTCATGCAATCCATCGTCAGTGGCACGATCAAGGTTGCCGACCGTGGGAAATCAGACCGCGAAAAAGAGAAACCACTTCATTAACCTGTTGCACTTTACATCCATTGGCGATATGTATTGCGCTGATTTCTAACCAGCCATACTGTTGGGTCCTGTGCCGGGACCGCAGCGGTTTTTTTATATCCTGAAAGGGCGAATATATGGTCAATGATCTGTTACATCTGGTTTTTGGCGGAAAAGTCGATGATCCCCAGACCATGGAATTCAGTGAGCCGGACAATCTGAATGTAATTGGTATTTTCCCCAATTACAAACAGGCCTATGAGGCCTGGAAAAAGGCGAGTCACGCCAATGTTGATGATGCGATGATGAAATATGTCGTGGTCCACCTGCACCGTTTTATGGTGCCGGAGGAAAAAGAATAGCCTCTATTTGAAATAATGGTCCACTTCACGGGTTATGGCCCGGCGGTCACAGGCATAAACCCCGATCCGTTTATAGAGCATATCAATAGCTTCATCCCTGTCCTTTGGACCGACATGTTTCAGCAACACCCGGGCAAGCCGCCCTGTGGTTTCCGGCTCATGCAGCAAGGTTGATATAATACCTGTCATGTTATGTAATCCTTGTGGTTATATTAATATTTATCATCGCATCAATGGACCACAACTGTTATAAATAGATGACCGGAATGTGACATTCCCGTGAAATATGCCCATGAAGTATGTTAAGCTTCCTGAAAAACGGGAGCCGGACATATGACAAGATTATTTTTTATAGCAGCCTTCATCCTCTTCCCTGTATCAGTCTTTGCCGGAGCAGGCAATATTGGGACGGAGAGGGGAGCTGACCGCGCCGCCATCACTCACCTGCTTGACGGCTTTCATCAGGCAGCGGCCCGGGGGGAACGTGAACGCTATCTCGATTATTTCACCGCAGACGGGGTATTTATGGGCACCGATGACTGGGAACGCTGGCCGCTCAATCCGGATTTCCGGCAATATGTCACAAAACGTTTCAAAGGCGGCAAGGGCTGGCGCTACACCCCGGTTGAACGGCATATCAGCTTTGCCCCCAGCGGCAAAGTCGCATGGTTTGACGAGATAACCAAATCGGAAAAATGGGGTCTGTTCCGGGGCACCGGCGTTCTGCTGAAACAGAAGGACGGCTGGAAGCTCGCCCGTTACACCATGAGCGTGCTGGTTCCCAACGAAGCCTGGATCCCTATCTCCGACCTCGCCAAAGCGGCAGTCAGAAGACGGGATGCGGGAAAGAAGTAATTGGCGGGGGAATGTTGCTATATATTTTATTAGTGGGGGATACTCCCCCACCAACAAAAAAACACCACTTAACTTTCCCGCTTCTCCCCGGCTCTCCGGCTTTTGGCCGCATCATGCCACAGGGTTTTCAGGGCATGAAACAATGTCGGGCGTGAGGCTTCGAGATAAAGACTGCTGTCGGGCAGATTGTCTTTCAGCCGCCGGTAGGCGGTGCCAAGCGAATGATAGGGCATATTGGGGAACAGGTGGTGGGTCGCGTGATAGCGCAGGCCAACCGGCGCCCACAGAGCCGACAGAAAGCCGCCCGGCACATCGACGGAATCAAGGAACTGTTCGGCCACGGTCATTTTGTCATCGCCCGGATTGCGATAGGCATGGGCGCCAAGTGTGCGGATACTGTTCATAAACAGCACCAGAAACATCACCGCATACCAGACCGCAAAAAATTTCCCCGGCAGAATATCATAATACCACAGCGCTATGGCCGACCAGCCGTAAAGACAGGCAAATATTTCCTGTATCCGCCAGTATCTGCCGTCGCGCTCGCCCGCCACCGGGCGGCGATAATCAAGATCAATCGTCAATGATGATGCCCGCCGCCACAACAGACGGCCCAGCGGCGGAATCAGCCAGCCAAGCGGGGTCAGGATAATATATCTGAGGGCGATCAGCGCCGGCAGAAAAATGGACGAAACCGCATACCAGACATTCTTCCACGGGTTCTGCGCCCCGAATGGCAGATATTCGCCGTCAAGCCGGGTACCGTAAATATCCCGCTTGTGATGGTCAAGATGAACCCCCTGATACATAAACATCGGCACCATGACAAAAAACCCGCAGGCAATATTCCAGACAAGCTTGAAGGCCTGCATCGTGCCTTTTTTAAAATGGACAATCTCATGAATGAAAATCACCGCGCGATACAGGGCAAATACCGCAACGAAATAGGCGATAATCCCCACAGCCGAAAAAATATCGGAAACCATCACCACCGCAAAGGCCGTCACCCCGATGGTCAGTGACATCAGAAAATCGAGCCAGTATTTCACCGGATCCGGCGTCATAAGATCCTTGACCATGGCCCGCGCTTCGCGTAGCGGAAAATCCTCTGCCCGGGCCTTCATTTTTTGCAGCATGGTGGTCGCCCTCATTTATTGTTCAGCTGATTTCCTGTCCTATTTGCCGGTGAATGTCAAGTCGTCACTGACATAACCCATGCGTTTCATCATCATGAGCAGGATAATCCCCGGAATAGCCGCCAGTGTCGTCAACAGAAAAAAATCTGTATAGCCAATCGATTCCTGCATAAATCCCGATGGCGAGCCGATAAACAGCCGCCCGAGCGAGGCAAAGGCCGACAGCAGGGCATATTGGGTCACCGTATAGGCCATATTGCATAACCCCGAAAGATAGGCGATGGCGATGGTCCCGCCCATGCCGGTGGCAAAATTCTCGAATCCTATCGTCATGACCAGCAGATCGACATTATGGCCGACCTCTGCCAGCAGGGCAAAGCCGAGGTTGGTCACCATCATCAATATCGCCGCCACCATTAACCCGCGATAGGTGCCAAGCCGGTTCAGGATAACCCCGCCATAAAAGGCGCCGAGCAGGACCGCAATAAAGCCGACCGTCTTGTTGGCCCAGATAATCTCATCTTTGGAAAAACCCAGATCGCCGATCAGCGGCGCCGTCATCACCGCCGCCATGCTGTCCCCGACCTTGAGCAGCAGGATAAACAGCAGGATCACCCACCAGCCCCGACGCCGGATAAATTCCCTGAACGGGACAATCACCGCCATATATATATTCTCGACAAGCTTGCGGAAGATTTCAGGGGTCGGGGAGCCTGTTGACATCCGCTTCGTGATCGCCTCATGTTCCTGCGCGACGAGCTGCTGGCCACGCCGCGCCGGTTCGCCGAATATCAAAACCGGCACAAGACCGAACAGCAGCAGAAGGGGCATCGACAGATAGGCAATCTCCCAGCCATACCAGTCGGCAAGTTTCAGGGTCATAACCCCGGCGATCAGGTTGCCCACCCGATAGCCAAACTGGGTCATCGCGGCCCCGGCGGGCATTTCTTCTTCTTTGAGAATTTCAATCCGGTAGGCATCTACCACCAGATCCTGACTGGCACTCATAAAACTGACCGCCATAGCCATCAGACCAAAAACCACGGGATGGCTCCCGGGCGACGTCATGGCAAGGCCGATAATGGCAAGGGCAAGACCTGCCTGAACAAGGATCAGCCACGCCCGGCGGCGGCCCAGTAATCTGCCGATTATCGGCAAGGCCAGACTGTCCAGCGCCGGGGCCCAGACAAATTTCAGAGAATAGGGCAGCAAGGCCAGCGTCAGCAGCCCGATCGTTGCCTTGGACACCCCCTCGTCAATCAGCCAGTAACCGAGCGATGACAGCAATAATGTCAGCGGAAATCCGCTGGAAATCCCCATAAAAAATACCCCGACCACCGGTGGATGGAGATATTCCCGGACAGCCGTTCGCCAGCTTTTATTTTTTGATATATCCTTCATAAGGCCCTTATAACACAGGGTCACAACTCATTGAAACAATTCCGGGAACTAACTTATCCGCGCCGTTTCCGCAGGACCCCGAGGCCCAGAAGACCAAAGCCCAGAAGCGCGAACGGCGCCGGTTCCGGAATGGTTGCTGTCGCCGGGGTCTGAAGGGTCGAAATCCCGTCAAGAGCAGTTATAAAAACATCGGCAGAGAAGGTAATTTTATAATCCGCTGCAGAGGCCGCAATGGCGCTGCCGGAGGATATATCGCCTGAAAATTGTTTCGGGGTATGACCAATGGCCAGAAGATAGGAATTTGATGCCAGTGTGGGAAGGGTAAGCGTCGAATCCCGGCTGCTGGTGGACCCGTCGATACCGAATGACGGACTTCTGTCATCATTGAAGGCGACCAGCGGTCCGGTAAAGGCGGTCAGCGGCGAACCGTTATCAATCAGCAGGGTCAGGGTGATATCATCAATTCCGCTGCCCGTCGGACCACCGGTATAGCCATTGGCCAGAGAATCTATTATCAAATCTCCGCCGGTATAATCAAACTGTATCGTCCCCCATTGTCCGCTCCGGGCAACGGACCCGATGACAATATTTGCCTGTGCCGGGGCCAGTAGCCCGAAAGACGCCATAAACCAAAATATTATGCTGAAATATTTCTTGCCCATTACATAAACCTGTCATTACACCCTTTTAGACACTATTATCTTTCCCGGGTGAACAATCAATTAAAAATATCCTTTATCTGTGGTTGGGTTTGATATTTTTTATAATAATTTGTATGTTTGTCGCATCATGCAATCAGAATATATCCAGAACAGGCGATTATGACCATCCGTCATATGAGCAATGAAAAACATCTTTCTGCAGGAATGGCCTCCGCCGGAATGAGTGTCGGCATTGATCCCGGTATCATTTTTCTGGTTGTCGGCCTGTTTCTGATGATTATCGGGGTTGGCATGTTCATTCCGGCCATTGTCGATCTGGCCGTGAATAATCCCGACTGGCAGGTTTTTGCCTTTTGCGCCTCTTTTGTCACCTTTGTCGGCGGCATGCTGTTCCTGTCAAACAAGGGAAATTATACCGAACTGACGATAAAACAGGGCTTTCTGATTACGGTTTCGGCCTGGGTCGCCATTCCGCTGGCCGGGGCCTTGCCATTTGTGTTTTCCGATGTCAATCTGAGCTATACCGATGCCTTTTTCGAGGCCATGTCCGGGGTGACCACAACCGGCTCCACGGTTATCACCGGGCTGGACGGTCTGCCGCCCGGCATTCTGCTGTGGCGCAGTCTGCTGCAATGGTTCGGCGGGGTTGGTATCATTGTCATGGGGGTTGCGGTCATGCCGCTGCTTCAGGTTGGCGGCATGCAGTTTTTCAAAAGCGAATCCTTTGACACCAGTGAGAATTTCATCCCGCGCTCCACCCTGCTGGCCATATCCCTGTCCCTGTTATATATCGGGCTGACGTTAATCTGTGCCCTTGTTCTATGGCTTGCGGGCATGACGCCGTTCGAGGCCGCCTGTCATGCCCTGACCACCCTGTCCACCGGCGGCTTTTCGACCTCCGACGGCTCCATCGGCCATTTTGACAGTGCGCTGATCGACTATCTGTTGTCGCTGTTCATGATATTGGGCAGCCTGCCATTTATTCTGTTTTTAAAATTACTGAGCGGCCAGCCTTTTTCGCTGATCCGCGACACCCAGGTACGGGGATTTCTTCTGCTGGTTTTTTTCATTGTTGCCGCCCTTACCATCTGGTTATGGATGACCGGCAGTTATGATTTTGCCCAGGCCTTCAGATATACCATATTCAATGTCATTTCGATCATCACCGGGACCGGTTTTGTCTCCACCGATTACACCAGCTGGGGCAGCTTTTTCGCCGTCGCCTTCTTCTTCATCATGTTCCTCGGGGGCTGCACCGCCTCGACATCCTGCGGCATCAAGACCTTTCGGCTTCAGGTCATGTATCTGACCTTCAAGTCCCATCTCAAACATCTAATCTGGCCAAACGGTATCTTCATCGCAAAATATAATCACCGGCCCCTGCATGAGGATATCATGGGATCGGTATTTGCCTATTTCTTTCTGTTTATAGCCTGTCTGCTGCTGTTGACGCTCGCCCTGACCCTGACCGGGCTTGATTTTGTCACTGCCCTGTCCGGGGCCGGGACCGCCATGGCCGATGTTGGCCCGGGGCTTGGCGATATTATCGGCCCGTCGGGGAATTTTGAAGCCCTGCCCGATACCGCAAAATGGCTGTTAAGCTTTGGTATGCTGCTGGGACGGCTCGAATTATTTTCGGTTCTGGTGCTGTTTTCCCCGCTATTCTGGCGGCGCTGATGATATTATACCCTGATGATGGTCTTGCCGAAATTTTTGCCGGACATCAGACGGACAAAGGCCGCCGGAGCATTTTCAAGTCCCCCGGTCACATCCTCGCGATAACTGATCAGCCCCTGATCGACCCAGGGGATCACCCGGTCAAGAAATTCCTGTTTTTTATCAAAAAAGTCATAGACCACCAGCCCGCGCACCGTCGCCCGGGCCTTGATAATCGTTGCCGGATTGGGGCCGGGCGGGATCACATCTGTGTTATATTGCGCCATCAGCCCGCACAGCACCACCCGCGCACCAAGGGCAAGCTGCCCCATGACTATATCCAGCATATCACCGCCGACATTGTCAAAATAGACATCGACCCCGTCCGGACAGCTTTCCTTCAGGGCCGCCGCCAAATCCTGTGTCTTGTAATTGATACAGTCGGCAAAGCCGGCCTCCTCGCGAAGCCAGCGGCATTTTTCATCGGCCCCGGCAATGCCAACCACCCGACAGCCCATAATCCCGGCGATCTGGCCAACCATCGAGCCAACCGCGCCCGAGGCCGCCGAGACCACAAGATTATCACCCTTTTTCAGCTCCGCCAGATAAATCATCCCGGCATAGGCCGTAAGCCCCGGCATCCCGAGCATGCCGAGCGCCAGCGACGGCGGCATGATCCTGCGGTCAACCGGGACAAGCTCGTCCGCTTTGGCCACTGACCAGCCCTGCCAGCCGCCGTGATGGGCCACCCGGTCACCGGCTTTGAAATCCGCATGATGTGACGTCACGACTTCTGAAATGGTCTCGCCGCGCATCATATCGCCCGGCAGGATGGTGCCGGAAATATGACGGCCACTGATCTGCCCCCGCATATAGGGGTCGAGCGACAGATAAAGCGTCCGGCACAGAACTTCCCCCTCCCCTGCGTCCGGTATATCAGCCTCAAAAACCTCAAAATCACCGATTGACGGCGGGCCGTCCGGCCGGTTTTTCAGCCGTATCTGAAGATTTTTACCGTCCATCATCCTCTCTCCCTGTCATGAGGCCAAAGCCCGAGCGCCCCCGGATTAATCCGGCCTTCCGGGTCAAGATCACCTTTTATCTTCTCAACCAGATCATAACTGCTCTTTTCCAGCCCCTCGCGGTATTTATAGGTTTTGCCAATCTGGAAATGGGTCGCGCCAAAGCCCGGGAACAGGTCGATCAGACTTTCCCGCAGATTTTGCACTGCCGCCCGCGCCGCCTTGTCCCCGACAAAGCCCTTGATGGATTTCAGCACCGACGGTTCCACATGGCGGCGATGAAAGGGCATCAGTTCGTCCGGCCAGAAAAATACCGGCTCAATCACCACGGCAGAGCTGCCGACCGTGGTATAGAGATAACCCCGACCAATATCATACTGTTCAATCTGTTGCCGGTGGTCATCAAAGACCGCCTCAATCGCCTCATGAAGCTGCTTCGCCCTTGAATGAGGCACCAGTGCGTGAACCGGCGACCAGCGTTCGCCCTCGGGTCCGATCATGTTATTCAGCGGGGTGAAGGGATTGGCACTGATGATTTTGGGGATGCTGTTCTCAATCTCTTCTCCGGCATTTTCCCGGACAATAGCCCGGATATCCTCCATATAACGCCCGGCAATGCCGTCATATTTATGCTCGGTAATCACATGGATCGAATATTGCACATCCTTCATATAGCTGCGCCCGGCAAGCGCCATCTTCGCCCCCTCCTTCAGGCCGCCGAGCAATGACCCTTCGGCCTTGATCACCCCGGTGAGCGCCTTGACATCCTTGGCCAGACTTTCGCGTTTCATGCGCTGACCCTGAAGAAAGGGGTCAAAACCGAAACATTCACTGGCCAGCCCCTGCCGGGAAATTTCCCCCATGGCGGCAAACATATCCTCATAGCTCTGAAAATTAAACGAGCCAAAGGCCTTGTGCGGCGTGGCGGCCATCAGGCGCAGGGTGATATGGGCCTTGACCGCCAATGCCCCGGCATCCCCGGTAAAAATCCCGGTAAGATCAGGACCATAATGGCGAAAGAACGGACTGCCGCCCCGCACCGCACCGGACCCCGTGGTGATAACCTCACCTTGTGCCGTGACAATCTTCAGCCCGGTCACACTGTCCGCTGCGGTGCCATACTGTCCCGAGCCAAAGAAAATGCTGTTCTGGCTCAGACTGCCGCCGACCGTCGCCGTAATGCCGGACAGGGTGCCCCA
>JALUWZ010000127.1 GCA_027019205.1 Emcibacter sp. | reverse complement strand
AGTGACGATTTTCGTCCCCTCGGCGACCCCCCGGATTTCCCGCCATATGCCGAGCGACCGGCCCCGTTCAACCTCCTGCGCCCTGAATTTTCCCGGCTGGCCCTCGACAAAGACCTGCCAGTCACCGTCACCGCCGCGAATGAGGGCGGCTTCGGGAACTGCCAGTACCGGGGTTTTAGTGGCAAAGGAAAAATAGACATCGGCAAACATGCCGGGATGCAGGCGGTGGCTTTTATTATCCACCAGCAGCCGTACCACGCGGGTCCGGGTCTGCTGGTCGATGATATGGGACTCCTGGGAGACTTTGGCGTTGAAAAACCCGTTGCCAACCTTCACCCGGGCTTTGGTGCCGGATGGCAGGCTCAAGCGCAGTGTCGGGGCAAGACGGGCCTCGACCCATAATTCCTTTTCATCAGCCAGTTCCATCAGGGTATCCCCGGCCTGCACCCGCTGGCCCTGATGAAAATCATCGGTCAGGACCGCGCCGGATGTTTTGGCAATCAGGGTATATTCCCCGAGGGTATTTAAGTTCCGAACAAGCGAATCAATGGCTTTTTCAGAAAGTCCAAAGGCCCGCAATCGCCCGTGTGCGGCGCGGAATTTGCTCCTTGCGGCAATATATCGCCGGTCGCCAACCACCTTGCGGCCCAGCCTCTGAACCCGCTGCCATTCCGCCAGGGCCACGCTGTAATCCGCCTGGGCATCGGCGACCGATTCACTGAAAAGCGTCACCAGCGGCTGGCCTTTCTTCACATGATCGCCAAGGGCGACATGACGGCGCAAAACAACCGAATCAACCCTCGGGGAGACCAGATAACTGGTATAGCCATTGGCTTTGATCTCTCCCGGTGCATAAAACTGATATTTCAGGATTTGCGGGGCAAGAACCGTTACCTTGATATTGGCCATCGCCATTTGTTCAGACGACAGGCTAATGCTGTTATCACCAATGTCGCCGCTGTCCTGCGCCCGGCCATTCCCGGCTGTTCCCCCGATAAGCAGGCCCGTTACAAGGATGGTTTTTAATGTCTTTTTCATAATATTTATCCAAAAATTCTGTTAGCGTTTTACCTGCATCAGGGCATGTTCCATCTGCCCGCTTTGCAATAACCATTCAATTCGGGCGGCTTGAAAGCGGCTGTGCAGTTCAATACCGGCCACCAGCCCTTCACTGCGTTGTTGCAGGGCCAGTAAATATTCTGTTGTGCCGAGGTCGCCGTGCTGCCATTGTTTTTCCAGCAGCCTGCCACTGCTTTCCGCCCGGCCCTGCATCAGGCTGCGCCAGCGTTGATAGCGTTTGCGATATTCCTCCAGTGCCGCCATGCTGGACCTGACTGCGGCCTGTTGCTTGCGCCGGACCGCGCGGTATCCGGCCTCGGCAGCAAGAGCCTGCTTCCCGGCGGCCCGGGCTTCAGCACTGAAATTATTTCGCACATTCAGCGGGATTGACAGGGTCACTCCGACAATAGTGTTGCCGGTACTTTTCCCCGCACTCAACCCGACGGTCGGTTCCGCCTTGCCTTTCAGGCGGGCGAGCGCCGCCCTTTTTTTCATCACTTGCCATTCTGCCCGCGCCGCCGCCACCGAAGGATGCTGATCCACCCACCGGGCCATGTCCGCCTGTGATGCACCAAGGGTCCAGAGATCTTCCGGAATTTCTGCCCGTGCCGTTGACCAGCCCGGCAATAATTCCTGCAAACGGGCTTCTGCCTGCTTGATACGGGCCTGTGCGCGGGCCGCGTTATTCAGTTTCTGTGACAGGCCAAGAAAGGCCATTTCCACATCCACCTGGCCGATATCGCCGGATTTCTGACGCCCCCTGACAAGATCCAGAAGAGTGGTCAGCTGCTGTTCCTGTTCAAGGGCCAGGACCGATTCCTGACGGGCGACATTCCATTCTACCAGAGCCTGAAGCGCCTCGGCTGATTTTTGCTGGAGGATAAGTTCATAGGCTTTGCGGGCAGCGATACGACCAAAACCGGCCTGCTGTTTGCGGGTGTCGCGCTTGCCCCACCAGTCAAGCCGCTGTCGCACCCCGATATTATAATTATTGTCGCGCCCCTCGCGCTCATAGCCCGTCTCAATTTCCGGGTTATACAAGGGCCGTTCAAGGCTGTCAGCAATCGACAGGGCGGCATACATCCGCTCTTTTGCCGCGATAATATCGGGATGCTTGTTCATCTGGCTGCGAAACCAGTAGCTCCATGATGTATCAGCAGTTTCTCCTTCTGCGGATGCTGCCGTTATGGCACCCTGCAGAAATACTGCATATAGTCCGGCCAGAAAAAAATATTTTACTAAAAATCCATATATGCCTTGCAAGGCAGCGGGCTGTCCGGCAACGGCCAGACCTGTCCTGTAAGAAGAATTCATTGAGTTTACATCCTCATAATCGACAAAAAACGCGGATTAAATGCTCTGTTTCCAAAGCATTAAATCAGATAAAGCAATGTTTCGATTAGAGAATGGGTGGTCGCAGGTCAGGGGATATTGAGGCAGAGGGAAATTTCAGACCATAGCCAAAAGTTTTTTCTGGCAATATGGTAATCTTAAGCACCCCGGCTGTCAGGGTAAGGAAAACCCCGATATAATGGCTGCAGTTATGACTGTCAAAATCCTTTGCCGGAGATTCGTTTGATTTTTCCGAACCGGCCTCACTCAAAGCCGCAGGCAATTGGCCATTATGGTCAAAAGACACATATTCCATCCCGGTCGCCTCGGAATGATGGACATAAACAACCGAAACCATGGCCTGAACCATCATTATCAGTATTAATATGCCGGGCAGCCATTTTTGCAAATTTACGCTCATTCCAGTCATTTTGGGCGGTTAAAATCTGCGACAGCATAATAATTTTTGCCCTGATGTAAATAGTTTTCTACAGGATATGTCTGCTTTTAAAGCCCTGCCCTGTGTTTTTTCACTGTATCCAGCCTTGTTGCGGCTAGCAAATCTCGAACAGGCCAGCGGCCCCCATACCGCCGCCGACACACATGGTGATCACCACATATTTGACCCCGCGCCGCCTGCCCTCGATCAGGGCATGGCCGATCATTCGCGAACCACTCATGCCATAAGGATGGCCGATGGAAATCGCCCCGCCGTCAACATTCAGAATCTCGTCCGGAATGCCGAGCCTGTCGCGGCAATATACTGTCTGCACTGCAAAAGCCTCATTCAATTCCCACAGACCGATATCATCCATGCCAAGACCGTTCTTCTCCAGAAGCTTGGGAATGGCAAATACCGGGCCGATGCCCATCTCGTCCGGATTGCAGCCCGCAACCGCCATGCCCCGATAAACCCCCATCGGTGTCAGGCCACGCCTCTCGGCCTCCGCCCGTTCCATCAGCAGGGTTGCCGAGGCCGCGTCGGACAGCTGGCTGGCATTGCCCGCCGTAACCGACCCGCCGTCAATCACCGGCGACAGGGCGGCCAGACTTTCCCGGGATGTTGACGGGCGGTTGCCTTCGTCTTTTTCAAGCACCACATCCTCATAACTGATCTCGCCAGTCTCGCGGTCTTTCACTGCCTTTGTCGAGGGCAGAGTGACGATTTCATCATCAAAGCGGCCCGCTTCCTGGGCTGCTGCCGTGCGCTGCTGGCTTTGCAGGGCATACTCATCCTGAACCTCGCGGCTGATATGATAGCGCCCGGCCACGACCTCCGCCGTTTGCAGCATCGGCATATATATATCCGGCTGAATTTTAAGGATATTTTTGTCGAGCTGTTTCATAATCAAATCAAAGGCCGGTTTCTGGACAATGGAAATATTTTCAACCCCGCCGCCAATGGCAATATCCATACCGTCACAGATGATCTGCTTTGCCGCCGTCGCCACGGTCATCAGGCTGGAAGAACATTGACGGTCCATGGTCATGCCGGGAACCGTGGCCGGCAGTCCCGCCGCCATGGCACACATCCGGCCAACATTCCAGCCGCTCGACCCGGTGGGCAGGGCGGTTCCCATGATGACATCCTCGACCTCGCCCCCCTCAAGCCCGGCCCGGCGCACGACCTCCGCCACGACATGGCCGCCCATGGTCGGGGCCATGGTATTGTTGAAGGCCCCCTTATAGGCCCGTCCGATCGGGGTACGTGCGGTTGCGACAATAACGGCTTCTCTCATGGCGGGGTTCCTTATGTTAATCGGGCTTATATTAATCGGGACAAATGGTTGCGACCCGGATTATAAAAAGCATTGGAAAATTGTCCAATCATATTTCTCTACCCCCGCATGAGAAATTTTTTTTACCTCTTGTCATCCCCTTTGGCCGATCCTGCATCCATGCCCGCCGCATGAAACATAAGGTGAAAAATATAATTTTCCTCGACCACGCCGCGCATCAGCCAGGCGGACGGGCCACGGGCGTAAATCGCCACATCTTCCCCCGCATGGGTTTCATAATGCAGCGGAATCAGGGCCTGTTGCCTGAAATCCTTTGTCGTTGTGTCAACAGTGGATAAATCCCTGCGAACATGATCAACCTCGGCACCGGGGCCGGAATAATAGCCGAGCGTAGTATATGGTTTGCCATCATCTGCCAGATCAAAATGATCTTCCGGCTCACCGCGCCGGTTATTCTTTACCATCTTGCCCAATATGGGATTACCCCGTGTCGGATAGCCCCCCATGACAAAGGTATGGGAATGGTCCGCCGTGACAATGATCAGGGTATCCTCGGGGTTAGTCATATCAACCGCCCTTTGCACCGCCTGCGCCAGAGCATCGGTATCGCTTAGCGCACGATAGGCGTTCCCCATATGATGGGCATGATCAATCCGCCCGCCCTCAACATAGAGGAAATAACCTTTTTTACTCTTTTTCTGAAGAATTTTAATCGCCTTTGCCGTCATGTCGGATAGAGACGGTTCCCCGCCCTTGTCTTCGGCCCGGTCGGCCTCAAACTGCATATGGCTGGGGTTAAACAGGCCGAGGATCGGGCCTTTCTTCGCCGGGTCAATTTTATCAAACCCCTTTTCATTCCAGACATACTGGCCCTCCGGATGCTTCTGCTGCCATTCGGCAATGAGGTTTCTGCCATCCTCGCGTCGGCCTTTCTTGCCCTCCGGTCCCCGGACAGATTTCGGCAGGAAATTGCGCCGCCCGCCGGCAAAGGCAACCTCTATCCCGTTACCATAGGGAAAGTCAAGGAACTGAACCGCAATATCCTTACATCCGGCAGCCTTTTCCGCCGCCGGTATTTCCGCGTCATTCTCCCAGTCGCGCTCCGGCACATGGGCATAGGCCGTCGCCGGGGTCGCATGGGTCAGCCGCGCGGTCGAGATGATGCCGGTGGCCCGGCCCTGCTGTTCAGCAAGCTCAAGGAAGCTCTCCAGATGATGGCCTTTGGCTGAGGCACAATCGCGGAGGGTCACCGATGAATCGACCGAAATAACCCCGGCCTTTGATTTGACCCCGGTCATAAAAGCGGTCGCCGCACCGGCAGAATCCGTCACCTGCTGATTGGTGTCATAGGTTTTCGACAGGGCGACATTGGCAAATTTCTCCCAGGACAGGATATTTCCCTCGCCCTTCATGCCGTGCAGCTGCCCCTGATATATCCGGGCTGCGGTCACGGTGCTGACCCCCATACCGTCACCGATGAACAGAATGATATTTTTTGCCTGCCCGCGAACCCGGGCATGGGCCATATTCTGCTGTATTGTTTTCTGGCCCGCGACGAACCATTCGCTGGCCTTCTGATGCGATGGAACGGCAGCGGTCCCGGCCAAAGCGTCGTGAGCCGGGCCGGTCAGGAAAAAGAGGATCGCCAGAATATGGCTGATAATTCTTGTTAAATAATTTAAACGCATTGCAGACCTCATTGATAAATTAACCATTTTAATGCTATACGTCATTATATTACAAGATTATATCACATTTATGACTATACAATCAGGGTCCATTGGCTTTTGGGTGAAAATCAGAGATAGAATATGAAGATTACCACACGTATCTTACTGATTTTCTCGATATTGCTGGCCTTGCTCAGTGCAGTAGTTGTGTCAATGAACTATCTGGCCAGCAGCAGAAAACAAACGGCAGAGGCAACAAGGCAGCTCTATAATTATCATGAACTGGCCGAACAGTTGCGGCAAAGCTCCGACGACCTGACCAGAATGGCCCGCACCTATGTTATGACCGGTGACGAGATCTATAAACGATATTATTTCGAGATACTGGCAATCAGGGACGGAAAATTACCCCGCCCGAAAAATTATAACCGCTCCTATTGGGACTTTGTCATTGCCAATCCGGACAGGGTAATTCCTGTTGGACAATCTGTTTCCCTTGTCGAGCTGATGAAACAGGCCGGCATAACAGACAAAGAACTGGCCATACTGAAAACAGCAAAGAAAAAATCTGATAATCTGAGCAGGATTGAAAAAGAAGCCTTCGGAGCCATGGAAGGTATATTCCCCGACAAAAAGGGAAGGCTGGTCCTGCATCGCGCCCCGGACCCTGCCTATGCCATGACCCTTCTTTCCGGCAAAAAATATCATCAGGCCAAGGCGGAAATCATGCGCCCCATCAGGAAGTTTGATGAAATGGTGAATGAACGTATCCACAAAGGAATAGCGTCAGGTAACGCCCGGGAAGATTTATACTGGAATATCGTCGTCATCCTGATTGTCACAACCATTATCTTTTCCCTGCTGGCCTTCCTCCATTTCAGAAAAAAAGTCATTGCCCCGATTATTTCCCTGGCAGATACCACTCAGCGTATCCTGTCCGGCGAGGCAACCGAACGTATCCCCGTCGGCTATCACGATGAAGTCGGGATGCTGAATGAGGTTTTTAACCGGATGATTGAGGCCAAAATCAAGACTGAATTTGATCTGACCAGAAATGAACAGAGCCTGCGTACCACGATTAATTCTATCGGTGATGCCCTGATTGCCACGGATATATATGGCAATATCACCCTGATGAATCCGGTCGCCGGGAAATTATCAGGCTGGCGCTTGGACGAGGCCATCGGCAGGCCGCTTGATGATGTCTTCCACATTATCAATTCCAAAAGCAGAAAGCCGGCGATAAATCCGGTTAATATCGTCCTCAGGCATGGCAATGTCATCGGACTGGCCAATCATACCATTCTGGTTTCGAAGGACGGGGCAGAATACCAGATTTCCGATTCGGCAGCGCCCATCCGCGACGGTGACGGCGATATCACCGGTGTCGTGCTGGTTTTTCGCGATGTCACCGAAGAATATGCCACCCGGCAATCCCTGCAGAAAAGCAGGGCGCGTTTCAAGAGGTTGTTCGAAAATGCCGAGATTTCCATCTGGAACGAGGATTTGTCGGATGTTTACAATAGCCTTGGGCAACTGAGGAAAGATGGCATCAGCGACCTGCGGCAATATCTGACAGAAAACAAACAGGTGGCCTGGGATATGGCCGCCATGGTCAGAGTCGTACAGGTCAACAAAGCGACCCTGAATTTATTTGGCGCGGATAGCGAGAATAAATTTTTTCATCAGATAGACCGGACATTCGGGCCAAACGCCATAGAGGTATTCATTGATGAATTATGTGCCATCTGGGCAGGAGACAAAACTTTCCGGTCGGAAGTTGATTTTCAAACTCTTGATGGCACAATTATTAATGCCGTCATTTCATTCCAGATACCGGAAAGCAATGAGGGTTTCAGCAGCATACCGGTCAGTATTATGGATATTACCGACCTGAAGCGGGCCGAGGCGGCCCTGAGAGAGAGTGAGGCCCGTCTTGCCCTGCATATGGAAAATTCACAACTGGCTGTTGTCGGGTGCGACAAGGATTTTGCCTGTGTCCAGTGGAACCCGGCGGCAGAAAAAATCTTTGGCTACAGCCGGGAGGAAGCGTTGGGGAAAAATACTGTAGACCTGCTGGTGCCAAAAGACTACAGCCCCAAAATGGCCGAACTGGCCGAAGATATCAAACAGCATCTCAATGGACAGCACAGCATAAATGAAAATGTCACACGGGATGGCCGGCTGATTATCTGTGAATGGTTCAATACCCCGCTGATAGATGAAAATGGCAATTCGATCGGTTCTGCCTCCCTGGTGCAGGATATTACAAAATACAGGATTGCCGAGGAGAAGCTGCGTAATCTGTCACGGGCCGTTGAACAAAGTCCCGTTTCCATTGTCATCACCGATACCCGGGGGGCAATAGAATATGTTAATCCGCAATTTGAAAAGACCACCGGATATACTGCCGAAGAAGTCCTCGGGGAGAACTGCCGGGTCTTGAAATCAGGCCATACCCCAAAGGAAGAATATACCGAACTCTGGCAGGCCATTACATCCGGCACCCAATGGCGCGGCGAATTTCATAACAAACGCAAAGACGGCAGCATTTTCCTGGAAAAAACCTCAATTTCCCCGGTCACGGCAGAGGATGGAACCATTACCCATTTCGTCGCCATAAAAGAAGATGTTACCGAGCGCCGCAAACTTGAGGAACATCTGCGCCGGTCACAGAAAATGGAGGCCATCGGTGAGCTGGCTGGCGGCATTTCCCATGATTTCAATAATCTGCTTGGCATCATCATCGGCAACCTTGACCTGGTGATGCGGAAAATGGACGGCGACGGTGCCATCCTGGAACGCTTGCAAAAGGCCCAGAATGCCGCCCTCAGGGGATCGTCACTAACCCGGCGCCTGCTCAATTTCTCTCACCAAACCCCCGAAGCCAGCAGCCCGGCAAATGTCAATAAAATCATCGACAGCCTGAAAGAGCTGATCAGCAAATCATTAACCCGGCAGGTCACCCTTGAAACCATTCTTGCAGACGGGCTGTGGATGGTGGAAATCAATACCGGCGATTTTGAAGATATGCTGGTCAATCTTTCCCTCAACGCCCGGGACGCCATGCCGAATGGTGGCCGGCTGATTATCGAAACCCGGAACATAACCATCAATCAACCGACCATTGCCGGCAAACGCACCATCGAGCATGGCGAATATGTGGAAATCGCCATTAGCGATAGCGGAACAGGCATAGATGAAGACACTGCCTCCCGGATTTTTGATCCCTTCTTCACAACCAAGGAAAAGGACAAGGGAACGGGGCTGGGCCTTGCCATGGTGTACAGCTTTATCCAGCGGTCCAAAGGTTATATCTCATTTTATTCAGAGGAAAATGTCGGGACAACATTCCGGATTTATCTGCCACGGTCATTGACATCATCACAGAAAAAAACCTATCCGGACAGGACTGACGATGATCTGCCAAGGGGCAGTGAAACCATACTTATTGTCGATGACGAGAAAGAACTGGCGATCATCGCAAAGAATATTCTGGACCGGCTCGGCTATACAACCCTGTGCATTGACGGCGCAGATGAGGCCCTTGAAATTCTCAAAACCAATGACAAAATTGACCTGCTGTTTTCGGATGTGGTTATGGCCGGGT
>JALUWZ010000126.1 GCA_027019205.1 Emcibacter sp. | reverse complement strand
CAAGCTTGTCATAATAGATTCGATGGTCTTCGGGGATTTCAACCTCGATAGCGGTGATCACCTCGGCTTTTTTCAGGCTTTTATTATCAATGCCGTCATTAAGATAGAGCTGGTCCAGCATCATATCCCGCTGGCCGTCCGGGCCGGCGATATTTATGGTGGCATTCAGCAGCAGCAACACCGGCGCAGTGTCGGAGACAAAACGTGCCTGACAGAGGATATCATCGCCGCGCCGCGCACTTTTGACCAGATGGCAGACTTCGCCGCCGGCCTTGAAACACGGGCTGTGACATTCGCGGTTAAGGTCGCTCTGATTGATATAGACACAGCGGTTATCGACCATGATATTGCCGCCGATGGTCGCCCGGTTGCGAATTTGCGGGCTGGCCACCTTATGCGCGGCCCCGGCAAGTGTCGGCAGATGCTCGCGGATGAGATCACTGTCCGCCACATCGCCGAGGGTCGCCAGCGCGCCTATCCTGAGACTATTCCCCCGCTTGCTGATTTCGCTGAGTTCCGTCAGGCCGGACAGGCTGATCAGGCTGTCCAATGTGGTAACGCCGGTCTTCAGCTTGGGGATCAGGTCGGTTCCCCCGGCGGAAAAAGCAAATTTCCGGCCTGTCTGCTGATAATCCGTGACCAGCTTGTTCAGCTCTTCAAGACTTGCGGGCCGGATATAATCAAAATTCTGTAAAAGGCCGGTCATGACGCGCTCCCCTTCTTCTGCTGCCGTGCCAGCGCCGCCAGCACCCGGTCGGGCCGCATCGGCAGTTGGGTGAGGCGGATACCGATCGCATCATAGACCGCATTGGCAATCGCCGGGATTATCGGGGCAAGAATGCCTTCCCCGGCTTCCTTGGCCCCGAACGGACCCTCGCTGTCATCACTGTAGCAGGGGACAATATCGACCACGGGCTGTTCAAAGGCCGAGGGGATTTTATACTCCAGGAAGGACGGATTTTGCGTCGCCCCGTTGTCATAGACCATTTCTTCCATTAATGCCTGGCCAAGCCCCATATGGATACAGCCCTCAATCTGGCCATTAACCGCCAGCGGGTTCAGCGGCATGCCGCAGTCATGGGCGCAGGTCGCCTTGTCGACCTTGATAAAGCCGGTTTGCGGATCAACAGTAACTTCAACGATAAAGGCGGTGAAGCTGTAGCTCGGGCTGAGGCCTGCCCCGGCCCCCTTGAAATTTCCGCCCATTTTTGGCGCGCGGTAGGTGCCGCTGGTTTGCAGGATGCCGCTGAATTCGAGCGCCTTTTCCACCGCTTCGAGAAAGGTGACGCTGGCATTATGATGTTTGGAGCGGATCAGGCCGTCTTCAAAGATAAAGCCGTCGCTATAATCCGGGTTCGGGCCGAGGAAGCCCTTGTCAAAGTCCGGCGCCCGTCCGCCCTGCCGGAAATAATTTTCCGGTTTGTCCGGCCTGTCATATTTTGGTGGCATCATTTCGAGCAATTCGCAGGCCGCCTCAACCAGCAGGCGACGCATGCGGATGGCGGCATTGCGGCTGGCATTGCCGGCCATAAAGGTCACCCGCGAGCTGTAACTGCCAAGGTCAACCGGGGTTGTCCTTGTGTCGGCACTGATT
>JALUWZ010000125.1 GCA_027019205.1 Emcibacter sp. | reverse complement strand
CAACAAAGGCAAGCAGATCAGGTTTTATTCCCGCAAAATTCAACAGGGTGTTTCCCTTGGCCGCCGCGCCGTAGGCGGCCACGCGTTTGCCCTGTCTGTGGGCGTCGATCAGAAATGCCGTGAAATCGTTTCTGATGTTTTCGGCACGCTCCTGAAAGCCATCATAAAAGGCATGGGTCGATATCCCGGCCGCCTTTTCCTGTTCCAGCAGCTGTTCCACCGATGCCTCCCGGTTACGGCGTCCGCCGGTTTTCCGCTGGGCATGGACACGCAGGCTGCCGCCATGGGTGGAAAGCTGCTCGACATCAAAAACCTCGAGTCCGTTGCTGTCGAAAATCCGCGCAACAGCCGTGAGGCTGAGATAAGAGAAATGTTCGTGATAGATCGTGTCGAACTGTCCCCCCTCGACAAGGCGCAGCAAATGCGGAAATTCGAATGTCGCAACGCCGTCATCCGCCAGCAAGGTCGCAAACCCGGCGGTGAAATCATTGATGTCGGGAACATGGGCCAGCACGTTGTTGGCAACCATCAGGTCGGCTGTATGGCCCTGTTCCTTCAGGCGGGTGGCAAGATCGACGCCAAAGAATTCCTCAATCGTTTCAATGCCCAGGCGGCGTGATGCCCGGGCACATGCGGCGGTTGGTTCAACCCCAAGGCAAGGGATGCCGGCATCCTGGAAATGTCGCAACAGATATCCATCATTCGAGGCGATTTCGACGACGCGCGACGAGGCCCCAAGCCCCAGACGTCGGGTCATTTCCCGGGCGTAGCGTTGTGCATGGGCAACCCAGCTTGAGGACATCGAGCTGAAATAGGCGTAGTCCTCGGAAAACAGCAACTCACGGTCGGTGAAATCAGCAGTTTGCACAAGCCAGCATTGATCGCAATACAGGACCCGCAGGGGAAACCATGTTTCAGGCGCGTCAAGTTCCGATGCGTCAAGATAGGCATTCGATGGCGGAGCCACCCCCAGATCAAGAAAGACGTGGCTCAGCGGCGCGTTGCAGTGGCGGCAATTCATATTGTCAATCCTGTGAATTCACTGGCGCGGGGCAATGCCTTGTCACGATCCGACATATTTCCGGCCGGCAGCGGCCAGGATATGTTCAACAAGGGGTCGAGCGCGTTCAGCCCCCCTTCTGCATCGGGCACATAAGGGGCGCTGTGGAAATACAGCATCTCGACATCATCTGTAAGGGTCTGAAATCCATGGGCAAACCCTTCGGGGATATGGTAGGCGCGCCGGTTTTCCGCCGTCAGCTCGACCCCGGCCCATTGCAGATAGGTGGGCGAGTTTTGCCGCAGATCGACGGCGACATCGAATACCGCCCCCCTGAGGCATGTCACGATCTTGGTTTCGGCATGGGTCGGATGCTGGAAATGCAGGCCCCTGATGGTTGCCTTGTGGCGCGTAAGCGTATGGTTCGCCTGGCAGATGTGGCGCTTGCCCTTCCAGCCTAACGCCGCAAGGGCGTCTTCGCAGAACAGGCGCATGAGATGGCCGCGCGCGTCCGCGAGCGGGTGCATCTCTATCACCGACAGACCGTCAAGCGCCCCGGGACTTATGTCGAAATGTCGGGTCATCCGGGTTCTCCGACA
>JALUWZ010000124.1 GCA_027019205.1 Emcibacter sp. | reverse complement strand
TGCTGATGCACTTCTTGAAATGATTGTCATGAGCCTTCCTTCTCCAAGAACTGCCCAGAAATACAGAGTTGAATCTTTATATGAAGGACCAATGGATGACGAGTGTGCTAATGCCATTAGAGACTGTGACCAAGATGGACCACTGATGGTCTTCATCTCCAAAATGATCCCAACCAACGATAAAGGAAGATTCTACGCTTTCGGAAGAGTTTTCTCTGGAGTTGTAAGATCTGGGGAAAAAGTCAGAATTATGGGACCAAACTACACTCCAGGAAACAAAACTGACTTGAGCATTAAGAACGTGCAGAGAACTGTGCTTATGATGGGAGGAAAGGTCGAACAAGTCCCAGATGTACCATGTGGTAACACTGTTGCCTTGGTTGGTATTGATCAGTACTTGCTGAAGCAAGGAACTCTCTCAACTTCTGAAGTTGCCCATAACATTAAGGTCATGAAGTACTCAGTGTCCCCAGTTGTAAGAGTTGCTGTTGAAGCCAAGAATGCCTCAGACTTGCCCAAGCTTGTTGAAGGACTCAAGAGACTTTCTAAGTCTGATCCATTAGTCCAATGCTCCACCACTTCTACTGGAGAGCACATTATTGCTGGATGTGGAGAATTACATATTGAGATCTGTTTGAAGGATCTTGAAGAGGAATACGCCAAGGTTCCAATTACTAAGTCAGACCCAGTTGTCCAGTACAAAGAGACTGTCACTATTGATGATAAGTCAGATACTTGCCTTGCAAAGTCTCCAAACAAGCATAACAGAATCTATATCCAATCTGAAATGCTCGGAAATGATCTCTCAGGAGATATTGAAGATGAAATTATTTGCCCAAAGACCGACCCAAAGACAAGAAATAGAAAGCTCGTAGACGATCATGACTGGGATGTCAATGAAGCCAAGAAGATCTGGTTCTTTGGACCAGATAACATTGGACCAAACATGCTTGTCGATACCACCAAGGCTGCCCAATACTTAAACGAAATCCAGGACTCCATGGGAAATGCCTTCCAGTGGGTTACTAAGGAAGCACCACTGACTGATGAGAACATGAGAGGAGTTAGACTTAACATCATGGATGTCACCCTTCATGCTGATGCTATCCATAGAGGAGCTGGACAAGTTGTCCCAGCCGCCAGGAAAGCAATGTTCGCTGCCCACTTAAGTGGAAAGCCAAGACTCCAAGAGCCAGTCTTTTTGGTTGAGATCCAGACTCCAGAGGAAGCTGTTGGTGGAATACATAACGTCCTTAACCAGAGGAGAGGAGAATACATTGACGAGGAGCAAGTTGCAGGAACTCCATTGAAGTTGATTAAGGCTTACTTGCCAGTGGCTGAATCTTTCGGATTCACCCAGCACTTGAGAACTGAGACTTCAGGAAGAGCATTCCCACAGATGATATTCGATCATTGGGAAGTTGTTTCTTCAGACCCTTACAAGGAAGGAACCACTTCATTCGATATTGTTAATGAAATTAGAAAAAGGAAGGGACTTAAGGAAGTTTTACCATTGCCAGAAGATTATATTGATAGAATGTAATTTTATTACTACTAACATTTACTTTCATCATTTTATTGCTAATTTGGGGTTTTGGGGTTTTGGGGTTTTGGGGG
>JALUWZ010000123.1 GCA_027019205.1 Emcibacter sp. | reverse complement strand
GATTTCCATGCGCGCCCTCGGCGGGATCGGTAATCTCCGGGTCTGCACCCATTTTTTCAATAGCGAAGAAGATATTGACTATCTGATTGACCTGCAAAAACAAATGCTTTAATCGCGGGCAAAATCCAGCGCGGCGGAATTGATGCAGTAGCGCAGGCCGGTGGGCGGCGGCCCGTCGGGGAACAGATGGCCGAGATGGGCCTCACACCCGGCGCAAAGAACTTCGTCCCGGATCATGCCGTATGACGTATCGCGACGAATGGTGATATTGTTTTTGTCAATGACATCATAAAAGCTCGGCCAGCCGCTGCCGCTGTCATATTTGCTGTCGGAGGGGAACAGGGGGGCATTGCAGCAGACACAGAGATAGCGGCCTTTTTCCTTGTGATTGCAGTATTTTCCGGTGAAGGGTGCCTCGGTAGCGCCACAGCGGGTCACCTGATGTTGCAGATCATTTTCAGATGTCATGACAGTCTCCTAAAGGTCAAATATCTTGCCGGGATTAAGGATATTTTTCGGATCAAGTGCCTTTTTCAGGGTCTTCATTACCTCAAGCGCCGGGCCATGTTCCCGGACCATATATTTCTTCTTGCCAAGGCCGACACCATGTTCGCCGGTCGAGGTGCCGCCCATGTCAATGGCCCGCTCGACCAGCCGGTTATTCAGGCGTTCAATCTTGCTGACATCTTCCGGGCTGCTGCGGTCATAGGGAATGGTCAGGTGAAAATTACCGTCGCCGACATGGCCGATAATCGGCGCGATAATATCGGCATGGGCAATATCCTGCCGGGCGCAGGCGATGGCCTCAGCCAGACGCGAGATCGGCACACAGACATCGGTCACCCAGAAATCCTTGCCGGGAAAGGCGGCACGGACCGACATAAATCCGTCATGGCGGGCTTTCCACAGCCGGTTACGGTCTTCGGGCCGGGTCGCCCATTGAAAGCCGTGGCCGCCGTGGCTTCGGGCAATATCTTCCACAAGTTCCGCCTGTTCGCGCACCGCCGTGTCACTGCCGTGAAATTCCATAAACAGGGTTGGTTCCACCTGATAATCCAGATCGGAAAAACGGTTGATAATATCAATCAGCAACTGGTCAATCAATTCGATGCGGGCAATGGGAATGCCCATCTGAATGACATCAACGACGGTATCGACCGCGCCCGCGATATCTTTAAAGGGGCAGACGGCGGCAGACATGGCCTCGGGCAGGCCATAAAGCCTGACGGTGATTTCCGTGATGATGGCGAGCGTGCCTTCGGAACCGACGAGAAGCCGGGTCAGATCATACCCGGCAGAGGATTTTTTCGCCCGGCTGCCAGTGGAAATGATGGTGCCGTCGGCCATGACCGCCGTCAGCGCCACCACATTGTCGCGCATGGTGCCGTAACGCACCGCATTGGTGCCCGACGCCCGGGTTGCCGTCATGCCGCCAAGGGTGGCATTGGCCCCGGGATCGATCGGAAAAAACAACCCGCTGTCCCGGATTTCATGGTTGAGCTGCTCGCGGGTCACCCCGGCCTCGACCACGCAGTCCATATCCTCCGGGTGGATCGCCCGGATATGGTTCATCCGGCTGAAATCCAGTGTTATGCCGCCGTGAATGGCAAGGAAATGCCCCTCCAGCGCG
>JALUWZ010000122.1 GCA_027019205.1 Emcibacter sp. | reverse complement strand
ATCCATCTTCATCCGGTCCGGCAAACCACCGACATTATGATGCGATTTTATCGTCGCGCTCGGCCCGCCGGTGAAGGAGACTGATTCGATCACATCCGGATAGAGCGTCCCCTGGGCGAGGAAATCGGCCCCGCCAATCTTTCTCGCTTCTTCGTCAAAAACATCAATGAACAGGCCGCCAATGATTTTACGTTTCTGTTCGGGGTCGGTTACCCCTGCGAGCCTGCCGAGAAACAGGCCCGCCACATCCTTGTGAATAAGGTTGATATTGTAATGGTTACGAAACAGGTCAACCACCTGTTCGGCCTCATTCAGGCGCATCAGGCCATGGTCAACGAATACGCAGGTCAGCTGGTCGCCAATCGCTTCATGCAACAGCACCGCCACCACCGATGAATCGACCCCGCCCGACAGGCCGCAAATCACCCGGCCCGAACCGACCTGGCGGCGGATGGCGGCAATGGCGGTCTCCTTGAAAGAAGCCATGGTCCAGTCGCCGGCAATCCCGACAATCTTATGGACAAAATTTGCAATAATTCTCGCCCCGTCCGGGGTATGAACGACCTCCGGATGAAATTGCACACCGTAAAATTTGCGGGCCTCGTCAGCAATCGCCGCATAGGGGGCATTGCCGCTGGTTGCGGTCACGGTAAAACCCTCCGGCAGGTCAATCACCCGGTCGCCGTGGCTCATCCAGACCTGATGGCTGCTGCCTTTTTCCCATACCCCGTCAAACAGGGCGCAGTCCTGCTGAATATCGATAAAGGCCCGGCCAAATTCCTTGTCTTCCGACAGCTCTACCCTGCCGCCGAGCTGCGCGCACATGGTCTGCTCGCCGTAGCAGATGCCAAGTACCGGCACACCCATGGTAAAGACCCGGTCCGGGGCGCGCGGCGATTCTATCCCGGTGACCGACGCCGGACCACCGGACAGGATAATGCCCGCCGGATTATACTCATCAAGGATTTCTCCGGCCTTGTTAAAGGGGATAATTTCGGAATAGACCCCGCTTTCCCTGACCCGGCGGGCAATAAGCTGGGTCACCTGGGAACCAAAATCAATAATCAGTATCTTGTCTGTCATGCCACTTTCTCTAATATAGCTATAAAAAATCCATCGGTCCCGTGACTTGCGGGCGACAGTGCCAGACATTCCGGCAGGGATGATAACGTCTTTAGGCCGCCCTGTCTGTATATATCCGTATAGGGCACAAGCCGGGCATTTTCTGTTGTCTTGAGGAAAGCCGTCACCTGCCCCTCATTTTCATCATCAAACAGCGAACAGGTCATGTAAATCAACCGTCCCCCCTGTTTGACAAATTGCCAACCCTCAATAAGCAAATTCTGCTGAATCCGGCAATATTGGGCCAGTTTTTCCGCATCCAGCCGCCATTTTAGTTCGGGATTGCGCCGCCAGACCCCGCTGCCACTGCACGGCACATCAAGCATCACCCGGTCCATCCGGCCTTTTTTTATCTGATGGGGGGAACTACCGTCGCTACCGCTCCTGCTTGAGTTCCCCCCGCTCGCGTCGCTCGCTCCCCCCTTATAGTCTATATGTACTGACAGTATTTTCTGGCGTTTGCCGCCTGCGGTATCCAGATGCCGCCCCTGTATGATGCGCGCATTCGCCCGTTT
>JALUWZ010000121.1 GCA_027019205.1 Emcibacter sp. | reverse complement strand
CCAAACAGCCGATTCCGGTGGTGCCGGCGGCCCATTATACCTGTGGCGGGGTGATGGCCAATCAGGCCGGGCAGACCGACGTGAAGAACCTCTATGCCATTGGCGAGGTCGCCCATACCGGCCTGCACGGGGCCAACCGGATGGCGAGCAACAGCCTGCTGGAATGTCTAGTCTATGCCCATGCGGCGGCGCAGGATATTCTGGCAAACCATGACAGCAGACCCCTGTTCAGTGATATTCATGCCTGGGATGACAGCCGGGTGATGGATAGTGACGAGGATGTCGTCGTGTCCCATAACTGGAACGAATTGCGCCATTTCATGTGGGATTATGTCGGCATTGTCCGCACCACGCGAAGGCTCGAACGTGCCGCGCGCCGGGTGGATATGCTGGCCGGGGAAATCCGCGAATATTACAGCCATTTCCGGGTGACGCCTGATCTGCTGGAGCTGCGTAATCTGGTGGTGGTGGCGGAGCTGATTATCCGTTCGGCCCTTGCGCGCACCGAAAGCCGGGGCCTGCATTATATGCTCGATTACCCCGACACCGACCCGACGATGGAGGGGCGCGATACCATCCTCAGACCACCCCGCAGGCCATCAGCCGGGTAAGGCAAGTTTTCTGCCACAATATTGCCTTATTCCCCTCTCACTTCCGCCGCAATGTTCCTGTAGGATTCATAATTGCTAAATCCCCCTTGGCCAGCTGCCGGGAAAATAACATATACTCCCTCTTCCACCCCATATGTTTTTTTGGCAGCTGGCTATTCTTTTGCCCTTCTGTCAGGCAGCCTACTCATAAATTATGCGCGATTCTGTCACAAGATAAGCTAAAACTGGCAGAAAACAGGCGCAGACAAGGGCCACTCCCTTTTCAAGCCTGTTCTTCGCACCAGTTTTAGCTTATCTTGTGACCCTCTCGGGCGCGGCAAATTTTTGTGCCTGTTCTTAAAAGGCCCTTGACCGTAGCTTTAGCTATGCTCTGCGGGCCTTTTAAGAACATTCATCAAAAATTATGCCAGCGCAGAATGGGCATAATTTATGAGTAGACTGCCTAAATTTTCCGATTTTATATGAAGGGAATATTCCATGAAATTATATGAACTTGTCGGCAAGGATAAAAGCCAGGGCTTCAGCCCCTATGTCTGGCGCGCCCGGATGGCGCTGGCCCATAAAGGGCTTGAGGCAGAGATGGTGCCGCTGACCTTTACCGAAATCCCCGAAATCAGGGGGGTGTCGGCCAAAACCGTGCCGGTGCTTGAACATGACGGGGGCTTTATCACCGACAGTTGGGATATTGCCTGTTACCTTGAGGATAATTATCCGGACCGTCCGTCTCTTTTCGGCGGAGATGTCGGAAAGGCCTATGCCGGTTTTTTTAATTCCGTCACTTTTTACACGCTGATCATTCCGCTGTTCCAGACATTGGCCTATGATATTTTTACCGGCCTTGACGAGGCGGATCAGGCCTATTTCCGTGCCTCGCGCGAGCCACGGCTCGGCAAAAGTCTGGAGGAAGCCCATGAGCATCAGCCGGAAAATCTCGCCCGTTTCCAGAAACAGCTCTGGCCCTATAACGCCACCCTGAAAACACAGGATTTTATGGGCGGCGCCAGCGCGACCTATGTTGATTATATCCTCTATGGCCTGTTCCAGTGGGCCAAGGGGGTCAGTCCGGTCAGATTACTTGATGAAGATGATCCGCTCTATCGCTGGCGGGCAGAGATGGATAGCCTTTTTGACGGGCTGGGCAAGATAATCCGCCAACGATAATTATCATTTTCTGCCCTTGAATTAAGCGGCCCGCATTCCATATCTGTTGTGAAACTGTAACATATATGAGGGTGTGAAAAACCATGACGACAGAGACAAAAACCAAAACGGACAAGGTTGAAAAACATAATTTTCAGGCCGAGGTTTCCAAGCTTCTGCATATGATGGTCCATTCGGTTTATTCCGAGCGGGAAATTTTCCTGCGTGAGCTGATCTCCAATGCTTCTGACGCCTGTGACAAGCTGCGCTATGAGGCCCTGACCCGCCCGGAGCTGATCAAGGGTGATCCCGATTTCCGGGTAACAATCACGGTTGATGACACTGAAAATACCCTGACCCTGTCCGATAACGGTATCGGCATGTCCCATGATGATCTGGTTTCGCATCTTGGCACCATTGCCCGCTCCGGCACCTCGGCCTTTATGGAGAAGATGGCAGAGGCGACCAAGGGTGACAAGGGTGAAGACGTCACCATGATCGGCCAGTTCGGGGTCGGCTTCTATTCAGTATTTATGGTCACCGATAATGTCCGGGTGATCAGCCGCAGGGCTGGCGCGGATGAAAGCTGGTGCTGGCAGTCGGACGGGGTCGGCGACTATAGCCTGTCCCCGGCGGAGCGGGCGGAACGCGGAACCGATATAATCATTCATATCAAGGATGATGCAAAAGAATTTCTCGAAGAATTCCGCATCCGGTCGATTATCAAGACCTATTCAGATCATATTGCCATTCCGATCATCCTGACCCTGACCAGGGACGGCGAGGAAAAATCAGAGAAGATAAATGCCGGTACCGCCCTCTGGACCCGGCCAAAATCGGATATTACGGACGAACAATATAAGGAATTCTATCATCATGTCAGTCATGCGATGGATGAACCGTGGCTGACCCTTCACTACCGGGCCGAAGGGGTGATAGAATATTCGGTACTGATGTTCATTCCCTCCCAGCCGCCAATGGACCTGTTCGACCCGTCGCGCAAAAGCCGGGCCAAGCTTTATGTCAAACGGATTTTCATTACCGATGACTGTGAAGACCTTATTCCAGGCTATCTGCGTTTCATGCGCGGCATCGTTGACAGCGAGGACCTGCCGCTTAACATCAGCCGGGAAATGCTGCAGAATAACCCGGTGCTTGCCAAAATCCGCACCGCAGTGACCAAGAAAATCCTGTCGGAGCTGGAAAAGAAAGCGAAAAAGGACCCGGACGCCTATGCAACATTCTGGAAAGCCTTTGGCGCGGTATTGAAAGAAGGCATTTACGAGGATTTCTCGCGCCGGGATCAATTGCTCGGGCTTGCCCGCTTTGAAACGACCGGGGCAGAGGGGCTGCAAAGCCTTGAGGATTATGTGGGCCGGATGAAGGATGATCAGGAAAATATCTATTATATCACCGGTGACAGCCTTGACGTGGCCAAACGCTCGCCGCAGCTTGAGGGCTTCCGCGCCAAGGGGATCGAAGTATTGTTCCTGACCGATGCGGTTGATGATTTCTGGCTGCAGATGGTGCCGGAATATCAGGGCAAAAAATTTCAGTCCGTGACCCGGGGGGTGGCCGACCTTGACGATAAGAAAGAGGAAGCAGACGATAAAAAAGAGGAGACATCGCCGGAAATGACGGCATTGATCGGGGTGCTGAAAACCAGCCTTGAGGGCGCGGTCAAGGATGTCCGCCTGTCAAGCCGCCTGACCGACAGTGCGGTCTGCCTCGTCGCGGACGAGGGCGATATGGATATTCATCTGCAACGGATTCTCAAGCAGAATCAGCAGCTTGACCAGACCACGCCACGGGTGCTGGAGATCAATGCCGATCACGCGCTGATCAGGGCGATTGCCGCAGAGGCGGTCAAGGAAAATTCTGTTGACAAGCTGAAGGATGACGCGCAGCTTTTGCTTGACCAGGCGCGGATTATGGAGGGCGAGATGCCCGAGGACCCGGTGGCTTTTGCCCACCGCCTGTCCAGCATCATGACCCGTGGCCTGGGGTAGAAGTCCTTAAAAGGGATTGCCGAAGATCATCATGTAAACCACGACCGAAATGGCGACCGGGGCGATATATTTCATCGCGGTTTGCCATAACAGGAAACCCCGGCTGTCCAGCGGATAGCCGATCTGTTCGCTGACGAGCCTGCGCGACATCGCCCAGCCGGTGAACAGGGCAAGCATCAGCGCATTGATCGGCAGCATGACATTGGCGACGACGAAATCCATAATGCCGAACAGATTCTTATCGGCCAGCGCATGAATAAAGCTCAGTGGCTTGACATCCGACAGGACATTGAAGGACAGCAGCATGATCAGGCCGACCGCCCATGCCCCGATGCCGGCAATCCAGGACGTCAAAACCCGTGACTTTCCCTTGTCCTCGAACCAGGCAATTGCCGGTTCCAGCATCGCAAGTGATGAGGTGAAGGCGGCAAAGCTCAGCAAAAGAAAGAACAGGATGCCAAAAATCTGCCCGCCCGGCATCTGACCGAAAGCAATCGGCAGGGTGGCAAAGATCAGTCCGGGGCCTTCGCCCGGAGTCAGGTGATATTGAAAGACGATCGGGAAGATCATAAATCCGGCCAGCAGGGCGACAAGAGTGTCGGCAATGGCGATGATCGCGGCAGCCTTCGGCAGGGAGACATTATCGGGCAGGTAGGCACCATAGGTAATCAATGCCCCGACGCCGATTGCCAGCGAGAACAGCGCCTGACCAAAGGCCATCAGAACGGTCTGCGCGGTGATTTTGGAGAAATCCGGGCTGAACAGGAAAGCAAAGGCCTCCCGTCCCGCGCCGGCGAACATGGCATAGATGGACAGAATGGCCAAGATGATGAACAAGGCCGGCATCATGAATTTGACGGTGGATTCCAGCCCGGCCTTGACCCCCATCGACACCACAATAATAACCGAAACCATATAGATGCTGTGCCACAGGGTCAGGCGCGGCCAGCTATCGAGCAACCCCTGAAACATGGCCCCGGACCCTTTGGCATCTATCCCGGAAAAGCTGCCGGTGACGGCTTTGAGGATATAATCCAGTGACCAGCCGGCAACCACACTGTAATAGGTCAGCCCCATCATCGGCACCAGAATGCTGAGCCAGCCGATTAATTTCCAGACCGGGTTGTGGCCCTGCTTGACCATGATGGTCATGGTGCCGATGGCGCTCATCTTTCCTGCCCGGCCCAGGGCGAGTTCGGACATGATCAGCGGAATGCCGAGGATGATCACAAAAGCGATGTAAATCAGGACAAATGCCCCGCCGCCATTGACCCCGGTAATATAGGGAAAGCGCCACAGATTGCCCAGACCGACCGCAGCCCCGATAGACGCCATCAGAAAGGCTGATCGCGACGACCATTTGACATGATGGGCCACTGATTTTGTGGCTTGCCCGGTTTCACTCATAATATTCTCCCTTTATATTTCCCTGTTTTATGAAAATACATATAATGGGGGCAATGCCCAAGCTTTTTATTCCGGCCTGTAGAATTTCAGGGTAAAGCGGTCGGATTCACCGATTTTCAGAAATTTGGCCCGCCGGTCAGTCGGCGGGAATGAGCCGCTTAAAGTTGGCGGCAGAGACCAGACATTTTTCGGGTGATTCTGTGAGTCATTCGGGTTTTTGTCGATGTCAGACACCGTCCTCACGCAGCTGTTCGTGATGGCGGATAACCTCGGTAATGATAAAATGGAGGAATTTCTCGGAAAAATCCGGATCGAGTCTGGCCTCTTCCGACAGGGCGCGCAGCCGGTCTATCTGGCGTTGCTCGCGGATTTTATCTGCCGGGGGCAGGCCATATTTCGCCTTGAATTGCCCCACCTGCTGGGTAATCTTGAACCGTTCGGCCAGCATGTGAATAAGGGCCGCATCAATATTGTCAATGCTGTCCCGGTAGGAGGCCAGAAGGTCCCTTTGTTGATCCTTATCCGATATTTTACTGTTTTTTTGCGATTTTGTTTCCATGGGTTAAATAATTTCTTTCAGGCGCAATGAGAATAACTGGTTTAGCAGGCGTTGTTTCTGGACAAGGAATATCAGCGCAGGTGTCAGGATGACGATCTCAAGCCAGAAAAAATACAGGGGATGGCCGGTCAGACAGGCGATAAAGATGGTGATGGTGCGATAATTGGCACACATGATCGACCAGCTTCGGACCGCCGGGGCAAAAATCTCCCGGTATAAGGCCCGGATGTCATCTGCCTTGTCAGGATGGTTTTTGAGTGAGTTCTGCAGGACATGGTGTAATTCCGGGCTGATGCCGGAGAATCGCCGTTGCATCCTGATATAGCCGATATAAGGCTGGTTCAGCATGATCGACAGAAAAGATTTTCCTTCAAGGTCGGCGATCATCTGTCTTATTTCCGGCAGTTTGGCCCCCTCCTTGCCATGTCCCCAGAAATCATATTCACCGCGCTGCATTTCATAGGCGCTGGACTGGATAGCATGGAGCGCCCCGGCAAACAGGATAACGGCCCATATCCCGGCCCCGCCCTGCCACGACAGCCCGAGGCCAATGCCGATATAGACACTGATAAAGGTGATATAATCACAGAAGCCGTCGAGAATCTTGCCAAGCTCTGAATGGCTCCCGTTGAGCCGGGCGAGCTGCCCGTCCGCCCCGTCGAGAATATGCCAGATGACCATGGCGCCAAATCCGGCAAAGACCATATAGAGGCTCTGATAATGATAATAGGCAATCCCGGCCAGAATCCCGAACATCATTCCGGTCAGGGATACCATATTGGGCGTTATTTTCGTTCCAGACAGCCGCGAAACCAGCCACCTACTGATCGGGTGGATGAAATGAAGATTGGTGAATTCTTCGGTTTCAAAGGTACGCTTTACGGTTTCTGACATAGGGTATTTTTCTACAGGCTTCTGGTTTTCTCAAAGTTATCGGCAAATATTCGGCTGTTGGCGATCATTAAATTTTCGAGATGATACACAAGTCTTGCCTGATGTACAAAGAATGTTATTACAGCATAGACACATATGAAGCCAAATCCCCCGTAGGACAGGTCAAAAAGCGTAAAAGGCAGCAAGGCCCACAGAAGGGTGTTGCGCCCGCCTGCAATCAACTGAAATTTCCGGTCGAAACCGGCTATTGTCGAAATATGACGATTTGTCATACGGCGAAAAAAACCGGTCTGTATTTTATCGGCCAGCCGAAACAGGATGAGGGCAGCGGCGATAATCAGCGGCGCCGGACCATACAGGGTTGATAAATAGCCGCCAATAGCGCCATACCAGCCATATTCCACCAGATTTTCGCAAGGCCGCGCGGACCAGCGGATTATTTGCGGCTGTATTTTGCGGGACATGATTTTTTGGCGGCGCATTTTCAGCCGGACAAGTTTGTCCCTGACACCATACAGGATACTCACGATATAGGCCCCGGACAGCCCCGCAATCATATAACCACTCCAGAAAAGCCAGATGACATATAACGCGGCCAGAGTCGTTACTATCGAAACATAAAGCGGCCTGACCGGGCATTTACACAGATATTTGACAAGAAAATTTTCAATATGCCGATAGAGGAGCCGGGTCGGCCAGTCCGGCATGTCCTTCCGGTAAAATTCAAGCAGTATTTCCGTTCCCCTGTCGCCATCCTCGCGGCTGATCAGCGGGAACCACACAAGGTCAACCTCGCGCTGGCGGTCCGCAAGATAAAGCGGAACTCCGGTAACCGCGACAATTTCACAGTCTGCCGCCCGCGCAATTGCCTTCAGGGCATTTGCAAGACCATCGAGACTGTTGAGTTTGCGGATATTGGCCCCAAAGGTCGCGCCGGATATTTTGGCGACCGAGCCGAAAAACCCGTCATGATCTTCAAAATGGAGGGCAATTCCATGGGCGGTATGAGCCGAAAGAAATTCATTCTGCCCGATAAAGCTGATTGCGGTCGGGGCGGGATGGTCGGCGACCTGCTCAATAATCCGTTTGTCCAGTATGACCCCTTCCTCAAGCAAAAACCAGCTGTCGCCGTCCATATTATGATCCAGAAGCCTGACCGGCGCATCTCTGGTGGCATGAAGATAGACCCTTTCCGGACGGTCGGACGTTTTCAGGATTTCAGCCTCGAAATCGCGGATAAACCAGTCCGTTACCACATGCATTTCATCAACACCAATGGCCTTCATCTGTTTCATCTGACGGGCAAACAGGCTCAGGCCCCCGGCATGAATAAGGTTTCTTGCCAGTGTACTGATGGTTTCGGATTCCTGACCACTGATCAGAAGTGCTTTTTTCGTCATTATATCCCGCTCCGGCCTCGAATTATGACACCGGTTTGTGGCAATAATCCGGCAGACCGGCTTATTTGGTCTTTCGCGCCATATCTTTGATAATTTGCCATGCCTTGTCAATATGTTGCCGGGTAGTCCAGGGTGACCCGCTGACCAGCCGGATGGCATATTTGCCGTTGATCCGGGTTTGGGTCAGGTAAATCTCCCCGCTGTCATTGATCGCCTCGAATATTCTCTCATTCAGGCTGTCAAGCAGGTCTTCGCTGATATTTTCCGGGTGATAGCGAAAACAGAACAGGGCCAGTGGATTCGGGGCCAGCAGCTCAAAATCCGGCTCTTTCTCCACCTGTTTTGCCAGTGCGTGGCCCATGTCAATATGGCGCCTGACATGATCCTGAAGTCCCGTAATACCGTAAGAGCGGATGACGAACCATAATTTCAGCGCCCGAAAACGCCGGCCCAGCCCGGGACCCCAGTCGCGGTAATTATTCACCCGGTTGCCCTCACGGGTTTTGAGATATTCCGGCAGGATTTCGAAACTGCGGATCAGCGCGGCCTTGTCGCGGATGAAAAAGGCTGAACAGTCAAACTGGGTCAGCAGCCATTTATGGGGGTTAAAGACAAAACTGTCGGCCAGCCCGATCCCGTTGATCATCCAGCGATATTCCGGCAGGATAAGCGCACTGCCGGCCCATGCCGCATCGACATGGAGCCAGACCCGGTATTTCCGGCAGATCTCCCCGATGGCCCGCAACGGGTCAATGGCTGACAGGCTGGTGCTGCCGAGGGTGGCCACCACGCAGGTTGGCTTGTGGCCCGCCGCAATATCTGCCCGAATGGCTTTGTCGAGTTCTGCGGGAATCATCGAAAAATTCTCATCCAGCGGAATTTTACGCAGATTGTCTGAGCCAAGCCCGGCCATGCGAATCCCCTTGTCGGTGGAGGAGTGCACTTCGGCAGAGGCATAGCAGCAATGGCGTCCGGCCCCGTCGAGGCCACTATGGTTGGTCTTAAACTCATTAAGCCGTTCTCGGGCAACAAGGAAGGCCACCAGCATTGAGGTTGAGGCACTGTCCTGAATCACCCCGTGGAAGCCCGGGGGCAGACCGGTCATGTCGCGCAGCCAGTCCATGACCCGCTCTTCAAGCTCGGTCGCGGCGGGGGAGGTCTGCCAGCTCATACATTGTGCCGCAAGCGTCGCGGTCAGCATTTCGGCCAATACAGAGGGCGGGCTGGCATTGGCCGGGAAATAGGCCATAAAGCCCGGATGCTGCCAGTGGGTCATGCCGGGCAGGATAATCTCCTGAAAATCCCGGAAAATATCGTCCATCTGCTCTGGGTCTGTCGGAGCCTTTTCATCAAGCCGGGCCAGTATCTCCCCCGGTTTTGTCGCGGGCTTCACCGGATAATCCTCAATATTTTCCAGATAATCCGCCATCCAGTCGACGAGGCGGTGGGCATTCTTTCTGAAGTCATCCAAATTCATGATTTTCTCTTTTATTCTTGTCATCTGTCCCCGCCCATACTGGAATATATGACTAAACTTCCAGACTATATATATAGTTTAGGGCGGGAGTTTATCGCAATATTTCAAACGGGCGGTTATTGTCCGGCTTGTCAATCCGGATCCCGGCTTATGCTTCCATATCCGGGAAATTAA
>JALUWZ010000120.1 GCA_027019205.1 Emcibacter sp. | reverse complement strand
TTACCGTCATCCCGCGCACATGTTCCACCAGACTTTTCCCCCCGGTGCAGCCGGTTTCCTCGTCATAGGAAAAAGCCAGATGCAGCGGTTCCGCAAGCTCCGCCCGGACAAATTTCGGCACCGCAGACAATACACAGGCAATAAAGCCCTTCATATCCGATGTCCCCCGGCCATGGAGCCTGCCGCCGCGTGCCAGCATATCAAACGGATCATGGGACCAGTTCTGTTCCAGCACCGGCACCACATCCGTATGACCGGACAGGATAATACCGGGCCGCCCTTCCGGGCCGATGGTCGCCAGCAGATTGGCCTTGGTCCGGTCGCTATTATAGATAACCTTCGGCTGAATATCATACCGGGTCAGATACGCCACCAGAAAGTCAATCAGCTCCAGATTGCTTTTCCAGCTTGTGGTATCATGGGAAACGAGCTTTCCCAGCAGCTCGACGGTGGAATATTCTTTCATTTACGGCCCTGTGACTTTTACGCTATAGTTTAATCGCTTATAACAAAAAGGAAAGGGGAAAATAATGCCATTCAATCCGTTAAAGCGCCGCAAATACGGCTCGACCAGTGCGGTTATCAGTGAATTATTCAAACAGGCCGGCGGTATCCCGAGGGTGATGGAGATACTGGATATTGGCCGGACACGGGCCTATGACTTTACCGACCCGAACAGCGATGCCGAACTTTCCCTCGACCGGGTGGAGAAACTGGTGCGTGAGACCGACACCACGGTGATTGCCGAGCATTTTGCCTTTCTCTCCGGCGGGGTTTTCCTGCCGGTTGAAACCCGGGATGGAGATGTTGACTGGCATTCCATCGCCGCCCGCGCGAGCAAGAAGAACGCCACCAATATCGGCGGCATCCTCGACAGCATCAGCCCGGCGAGCGAATCCCCGGGCTATATCGACGCCGATGAAGCCCGGGACCTGATCAAAAAACTCGACCGTCAATTCGCCCTGCTCGCCCATCAGCGTCAACTGCTGGTCAATATAGTGGAAGATGAAACCCCTCAGACTGAATAAGGGTCAGAAATTCCGGCTGTCACAAAATCTGGAACCTGAAAAAACTATATGATGTCACCTTTTTCCTCTATCGCTCTGAGGACTTTTTCGGGGGTGATGGGGGCTTCAAGGATCTGAATACCAATGGCGTTGAAAATGGCGTTGGCGGTGGCCCCGACCGGCGGAACCAGTCCGGCCTCGCCGACCCCCTTGGCCCCGAACGGGCCGGTCGGATCAGCATTTTCCACCAGAATATTGGTCATTTTCGGCATGTCGGACGGCCCGAACATTTTATAATCGGTAAAGCTGTTATTCTGGCAAATTCCCTTATCATCATAATAGGTTTCCTCGGTCAGCACCATGCCAAGACCCTGCTGCGCCCCGCCGTCAAGCTGGCCTTCGACCACACCCGGATGGATGGCCTTGCCGACATCATGGGCATTGACGAGTTCAAGGACCCGGACCTCGCCGGTTTCTGTATCAACCTCGACCTCGGCTATGGTGGTGCCGAAAGGCGGCGCATTATGGGGCGGGAAGAAGCTGGCATAGCCCTGAATCTGGCCGGGCTGGCCTATCCGTTCCCCGGTCTCGGGATTCATAAAATTATTGACCCCCTGATCGGTGATGGTCTCGACAGAGATCGACTTGTTTGAGGCGCCCTTCACATGAATGATCTTGTCTTCCATGTAAAGATTATCGACGGATTCTTCAAGCTCAAGCGCGGCACGTTCAAAAAGCTGGCGGCGCGCATCCTCGCAGGCCTGCTTCACCGCGCCGCCGCCGACATAGAGGGTACGGCTGGCATGGGCGCCGATGTCAAAACCGGCGGCATCACTGTTGCCGGTGGCAATATGAATATCCTCATAGGGAAAGCCCAGGGTTTCCGCCGCCACCTGACGCAACGTGGTATGGGACCCCTGCCCCATGTCGGAACAGGCGAGGTTCAATGTCGCCGTCGCGTCCTGATGCAGCAGCACATCACACACCGTATGCTCAAGCAGCATCGGCATCGCCCCGCTGGTATGGTTCATCACCGCAACCCCGATTCCGCGCCGGACGGTGCCGGTCTGGTGCTTGTATTTCTCGCGCTTTTCCGCCCAGCCAATGGCTTCCGCCGCCCGGTCAAGACATTCATCAAGCGCACAGCTGTTATAGGGAACCCCCATGCACCAGCCATCGTCGCCGACCGTCTTGTGCCATTTCTTGCGCCATTCTATCGGATCAACGCCAAGCTCGGCACAGCCCCGGTCAATCAGCTGTTCCATAACAAAATTGGTCTGGGGATTGCCGTAACCGCGAAAAGCACCACAGATGCTCTGATTGGTATAATAGGATTCGCCGTGATAGCGCAGGCTGTCGAATTTATACATACCGCCAAGCCACGCCCCCGTCGTGAAGGCCGTGCCCGAGGCATCAACATAATAGGCACCCTTGTAATTCTCGAACCGGGCATCACAGGCCACCGGCGTACCGTCCTTCTTAAAGCCCATCCGCATCCAGTATTTTCCCGGATGGCGCGAGGGCGAGGTCACCCAGTCCTCTTCCCGGGTTGACAGCAGCTTGACCGGACGGCCCGGTACCGCCATGGCAAGGGCGCAGGTTTCAGGCTCCAGCACCATGCCGAGCCGCGCCCCGAACCCGCCGCCGATCACGGTCTGGTTGATCTTGACCCGGGTCATCGGCAGTTCGAACAGGTTGGCAAGCTTTTTCTGCACCAGTTTCGGCATCTGGGTCGAGGTCCAGCAATTGAGCCGCCCCTGATCATCATAGAGCGCGATATAGCTGCCCGGCTCCATCTGGCATTGCTTCTGTTTCGGCACATAGAAAGTGTCTTCAACGATAATATCGGCATCTTCAAAGCTTTTATCCACATCACCCCAGGCATAGCAGTTATCGGGAAAGGCCATTTCCGGCAGTTGAAAGGCAAGATTCCCCGGCTTTTCCGGACGGAATTGCAGCGCGTCCGGCTGTTTCGAGGCTTCCGCAGTCAGATAAACCGGTAATTCCTCATAACTCACCCTGACCTTTTCCGCCGCCCGCTCTGCGGCCTCTTCCGAGGTGGCTATAATGGCGGCGATGGCATCTCCATAATGTTTGACATGATCAGTAAAGATATTCTGGTCATCAATATCGCCAAGCACGCCGCGCATATCAGTCGATACCATCATATCCAGTACCGAGGCGTTATATTCTTTCCTTGTCACATCATCAGGTCCGAGAACCCGGATCACCCCCTTGCATTTTGCCGCTTCTGTAAGATCAAGGCCGGTCACCTTCGCATGGGCATAATCATAGCAACGGACAATCTTGCCATACAACATGCCGGCCATCTGGACATCGGCGGCATAAAGCGCCCCGCCGGTGACCTTGGCCCGGACATCGACCCGTTCTACTTTTTTACCGACTACCTCAAATTCACCCATGATTATTCTCCCGTTCCTTGCATGCGGCTACCGGCATCCTGCACGGCCTCGACTATTTTGCTATATCCGGTACAGCGACAGATATTACCCTCAAGCCCGTGGCGGATTTCCGCCTCGCTCGGGGTCGGATTTTCCGCCAGCAGACTGATGGTTTTCAACACCATGCCCGGCGTGCAGAAGCCGCATTGCACCGCGTCATGCCTGATGAAAGATTCCTGTACCGGGTGGAGGTTGCCGTCGCGGGCCAGCCCAGCCGCCGTGGTAATTGACCGGCCATCCATGGTTGCCGCAAGGGTCAGGCAGCCGTTGAGGCTGGTGGTGCCATCAACCAGCACCGTGCAGGCCCCGCATTCACCGGTGCCGCAGCCATATTTGGTGTCTGTATAGCCCAGATCATCCCTCAGGGCATCCAGAAGAGTACGGTTGGACGGCACAACAAGGTCATGCTCCTCACCATTAACCGTCAATGTAATCGCATGTTTTTTCATCAGTTATTCCCTCCATTATCCAGCGCCTGTCCAATCACCCGTTTCACCAGAACCCCGGCAACTTTCAGCCGGTATTCCGCCGAGGACCGCTTGTCATCAATCGGATTGATTTCCGCCGCCGTGGCCGCCACTATTTCCTGCAGCACTTCCGGGGAGATTTCTGCGCCTTCAAGTATCTTCTCTACGCCCGGCAGACGCACCAGTGTCGGGCCGACACAGCCCATGGCAACCCGGGCCGTCTGGCAGGTCCCGCCGCCCATCTGTAATGAGACAGCAGCACTGATCTTTGACAGATCCTCTGTTGTCCGGGTCATGCGGCGAAAGGCGCTTTTCTGACCGGCAGCAGGCGGCGGGATTTTAAATGCCATCGCCAATTCATCATCCTGTCGGGCCGTGACGCCATAGGAAATCCAGAAATTATCAATATCCACCTCGCGCTCACCCCTGCTGTTTTTGAGCAGCACACTACCGCCCAGCGCCAGCAGGGCAAGGCTGCAATCCCCGGCGGGAGAGGCCCGCAAAACATTACCCAGAACCGTAGCGGTATTACGCAGCTGCGGGGTGGCAAAGACTTTTGCTGCCTGCCATAATGCCGGATAATTCTCCCGCACCTCAGGAGATTTTAAAATATCGGCAATAGTAACCCTGGCGCCGATAACAAGGCCCTTTTCCGGATCAAAGGTCAATTCCGCCAGACCCGGCACCAGTGCCAGTGAAATGACATTATCAACCGCATAATCAAATTTCAGGGCAATCAGCAAATCGGTTCCGCCGGCCAGAATTGCGGCATTATTCTTATGGCGGGTTAACAGATCAACGACTTCCGCAACAGATTCCGGCAGCAGCAGATCAAAATCCCGCATCACGCGACTGGTCATTTTTATCTCCTTATATATTCTTTATATATTTGGAACAAGCTTGGGCCTTCCGACTACGGGGGTCTATTCATATCTTGCGGCAGTTATCTATATTCTGCGTCAGATTTCGGCAGCCTGACCTTTTGGGCCTTTTGGGCCTTTTGCCCCCCTTGGTCTCGGCAGGCTGGGCAGAAGCAGCATATGGCCATGCAGCATGAGATAGATCAGGAAAGACAGCAGCCATATCAGGGCGATGGCCGGCAACCAGCCTGTCGCCAGAATCTCCAGCGACACCATCACCCGTAGCAGGGCGCATAACATCATAATTCCGAAGGATAACAGCATGGCCCGGGCCGGCCTCAGACTGCGGCCCGTATGGCGCAGGGCGACCCTTGTGATCAGGGACAGCATCATCATGCTCAGCGCGCCGATGGTAAAGGCATGAATCCACACCATGGGGCCAATCCGGTCAGTAAAATCTGCCAGGCCAAATAACATCAGGGCAATGACAAACCACAGATAAGACAGATGCATCGCCAGCACCAGTGGCGCATCAAGAATCAACCGCGTTCGCCAGCGCAGCAAACGGCAGAGCTGCACTGCTGCGGCGATAAAGGCCAGCATGCCCGAAACCCGGACCGGAATATCCGCCAGTGCCCCATAGATAAACAGTGTTAAAGTCAGGGCGGAGATATACTCCAGCAGCGCTATCTGTCCAAGCTCCGGCCCGTTTTTCTGCCGCAGAGCATTACCGGTAAAGACGGTGGCGAGAAATCCCCCGGCAATAATGAATTTGACCATTATCCCCAACAATCCCACCCTGATGGCCCACGCGGCCCGGACCAGATCACCGTCGATAAGTGCCAGATGAAAGATGACATTGCCGATAAAAAGCATAAGCAGGATCGGCAGCAGGGCGAAATAATGTTTGTTTTCCGCTGCCAGAAGACCCGGCAGCACCATAAAGATGACCGCCGGAAAAAGGCTGCTGTCCAGTATAAGGACAGCCCAGGGCGGCATGACCCCGCCGCTGTAAACCGCAACCCTGCCCAGCAGCCACAGCAGCAGCAGGAAAGCCAGCCGCGCACCGGTTATTTCCTTTGTCCCCGCCCATCCCGGCAGGGCTGTCAGGACAAAACCGGTGACGACCGCGCCGGAGAAGCCAAAAATCATCTCATGCCCGTGCCACAACGACAGGGTATAGCCCCTGGGCGAAAAATCAATAATCCCCAGATTGACCCCGACCCACAGCCCCATCACCCCGAGGCCATATATGACCCCGAACAGATAAAAGGGACGAAAGGCACTTTTCCATAACGGTGCTGAAAACAGATTTCTATTTGATAATGAGGGATTATTCATGCCATTCCCGCGCGTCGCTCTTGTTACCGGACATATCTGTTATACCATTCATCACCGGCTGTTTCCCTGACAACATATCACTGAAAAGGGAAATATTCCTAAAAGTCGCATAAAATAAATAGCCACTGCATTATCTGAATAGCCCGATATTTATAATAGGAAAATACTACAGATAAAGATAATCATAAAAATGCCTATTAAAAAATACAATAAATTAAATTTATTTAACAGATTAAATAATAACCAGTAGAATGTGGAGGCCACCAAATGCAAGAAAAAAATACTTCCCCCGGAAGACCCCGTCTGACGACAGGACTGCTATATTGCACCATCCTGTCATCGATGACAGTCGCGCTACCCCTGTCCGGCTATGCTGCAGAGGACAGCAACCCCAAATGGCAGTTGGAAGAGATTGTTGTGACCGCCCGGAAACGCGAGGAAAGCCTGCAAAGCACGCCGATTGCCATTTCCGCCTTTTCCGGTGACAGCCTTGAATATCGCGGGGTGACCAATATCGGCGAGATTGCCCAGTTTACCCCCAATCTGTCATTCCAGAACAACCCGAGCTTTGGCGGGGCAAGCAATTCAGCGGCGATCTTCATTCGCGGCATTGGCCAGAAGGAATTTGTCCCGACCGTTGATCCGGGGGTTGGTTTATATGTTGACGGGGTCTATATCGCCCGTTCCATCGGCGGCATTCTCGACCTGATTGATGTCAAGCGGGTGGAAGTCCTGAAAGGACCGCAGGGCACCCTGTTTGGCCGTAACACCATCGGTGGGGCGATCAGCATCACCACCCGGAAGCCGTCGGAGGAAATGGGCGGCAAAGTCAGCGCCACCTATGGCACTGATAACCGTATTGAGCTGAAAGGCTCCGTCGATCTGCCGATTTCCGACAAGCTGCTCAGCAAATTCTCCGTGGCCTATCTCAAGCAGGACGGCTATGTCAAGCGTAACGACGGTATCGACCTTGGGGACAAGGATGCCCTGTCAGGACGGGCGGTTTTCCTGATGACCCCGAGCGAGGACCTTGAGATCACCTTCACCGTTGAAGGCAACCGCACCCGGGAAAACGGACCGGCCATGTCCCTGATCGGGGTTAATCTCGGCAATACCATTGATCCGGACACTCCGCCCTTTGCAGTGATCAACAATGTCGGGGCCAATCTGGCCGCCGGGGGACCGCCCGCGCCTTGCGCCACACCCGGCAATACGATAAATCTGGCGGTGCCGGGCTGCTATGACGACCGTTATGTCTTTCCGGGTCATGAAAGATCAGCCGGCACGGCACCGGCCTTTTCGAATTCTGACTTATGGGCTGTGAGCCTGAATATTGACTGGACCATTAACGATAATGTCAAACTGCGCTCCATCAGTGCCTACCGTAATCTTGATGCACATTTTGCCCGGGACGGCGATCATTCGCCGCTGCTGATTTCCCAGTATGAGGATTTCCTCACCCAGAAGCAATTTACCCAGGAATTCCAGCTGCTTGGCACGGCATTCGATGAAAAGCTCAACTGGATCACCGGGCTGTATTATTTCAAGGAAACCGGCGATAACGATAATGAACTGAATTTTGTCGTCTCGCAATTCCGCAGCGGCGGTTATTTCAACAACCGCAGTCTGGCCGCCTTTGCCCAGGCGACCTATGATGCCACCGACCGGTTTCATATCACCATTGGCGGGCGCTATACCGATGATAAAAAGAAATTCAAGCCCGATCAGATCATTCTCAATAATCATTTTGCCGGATCGGGCCACCCGCAGCTTGACGCCCCCTTCATGCAGGCCGGACAGCGTATTCTGCCGTTTCTCGAAAAGACGGTCACGTCCAGCACATTTGATCCCTATGCCAATCTGTCCTTTGACATGACCGATGACCTGATGGTTTATGCCAGCTATTCCGAGGGCTTTAAATCCGGCGGATTTTCACAGCGGGTATTCCCGCCGATTGTCGCCCCCTTTACCGCCCCACCCGGCACGCCGGATATTGACCTGATCCCGACTTTCCAGCCGGAATCAGTCAAGGTGTATGAACTTGGCTTTAAATATTCCGGTCTTGACGGCAGGCTGCGGCTGAACGGGGCCGCCTTCTATACCGACTATTCCGATTTGCAGGTCCAGGTCTTTACCAGTGTCGCGCCAATCACCAAAAATGCCGGGGCCGCCACCATCAAGGGGGCGGAGCTTGAGCTACAGGCCACCCCGGCGGATGGCTGGTTTGTCGAGGCTGGTCTGGGCTATCTTGATGCGGGCTATGATACCATTGATTTCGCCACGACCTTTATCAATCTCAACAACCGCTTTGACCGGGTGTCCGACTGGACATTAAGCGCCGCCATATCCAAGGAAATTGAACTTGGCAATAACGGCACCCTGATTCCGCGGGTTGACTGGTCCTATCGTTCAGGATTTTACAATGATACCTTCAATACACCGCAGATTTATCAAAAAGGCTATCATCTGGTCAATGCCAACCTGACATGGCGCAATGCCAACGAGGATGTCTCGCTGGTGGTCGGAGTGAAAAACCTGACCGACCGAAAATATCTGCAGACCGGCATTATCGGTGATGCCATGCAGTCCTATGAAGGTCTGTATGACCGGGGACGGCAATGGTATGTCACCACACGTTTTAATTTCTGATGACAGGCAAATATTTTTCGGAGTCGCGAAAGGCAGAAATTTATGCTATAGTCAACATCCCTTGATTGTGAGCATGATATGAACAAGCCGCTTGAAAGATATAGTCTGTTTCAGACCAGCGATGCGGATGAAGCCCGGGAAATCGTCAGCAAGGTTTATTGTGACCATACCTTGAGACCCCGGCATTCCGGACCGCTGGATGCCTGCCATCACCGGGCGCGGCTGTCGTCGATTTCGCTTAACTATATGCAATATGGTACTGACATAAGTGTCGAGCCGGGGTTTCTTGAGAGGTTTTTTCTGTTCCAGCTGCCGGTTGCCGGGGCAGCAGAGATCACCACGAACCGCAAGGAATTCACCACCGGGGTTGGCATGGCGTCGGCGATTAATCCCACTGATTATACCAAGATGGTCTGGAGCAGGGACTGCAAGAAATTAATGGTGCAAATCAGGGTGGAGGCCATGGAAATGCGCCTGTCACGGCTCTTGATGCGCCCCATTGACAAACCAATTCTGTTTGATCCCTGCATCAGCGCGGATAACCGTCTGGCCCATAGCTGGTGGCAACAGATAAAGCATCTTACCCAAGACCTTGATCACGGTCTTGACCCATGGCGGTCGCACTATATTCTGGAGGATCTGGAACGGCATCTGCTGACAAATCTGCTCTATTCCTTCAACCATAATTATATGGACCGGCTGCTGGCTCAGGAGATTCAGGCCGCTCCGAAACATGTCAAACAGGCCGAGGATTACATCCTTGCCCATCTGAAAGATCCGCTGTCGATTGATGACCTGGTGGAGGTGACCGGCGTCAGCCAAAGGTCCATTTTCGAAGGATTCCGCAGTTTCCGGGGCACAACACCGATGAAATATGTTCTTCAGCTCCGGCTGGAGAAGGTTCATGAGGAACTGCGGCAATCAGGACCGGAGCGGAATGTCACCGATATTGCCCTCAAATGGGGCTTTAACCA
>JALUWZ010000119.1 GCA_027019205.1 Emcibacter sp. | reverse complement strand
CGTGCAATTGGTCAAACGGGCATGGGACAAGCCTTTCCACCAGCTGCTGGCCCAGAACGGCTATATTGTCTTTACCCTCGACAATCGGGGCAGTGCCAATCGCGGGGTTGATTTCGAGGCGGCACTCTATCGCCGCATGGGTAAAGTCGAGGTCGAGGATCAGGTGGCGGCAGTCAGATTCCTTGAAAAATTTGATTTTGTTGACCCTGACCGGATCGGGGTTCAGGGCCATAGCTACGGTGGCTATATGACCCTGATGTCGCTGTTTACCGCGCCGGATATTTTCAGGGTCGGGGTCGCCAGTGCGCCGGTGACCGAATGGCGTCTGTATGACACCGCCTATACCGAACGTTATCTCGGCAAGCCGCAGGATAACAGGGCTGGTTATGATAACAGCAGTGTTTTCCCCTATGTCAGGAATCTCAAAGGCAACTTGTTGTTGATTCATGGGATGGCCGATGACAATGTTGTGTTCAATAATACAACAATGTTGCTGGATGAATTGCAGAAAAACGCGATACAGTTCGACTTTATGGCCTATCCCGGGCAGACTCACAGGCTCGGGCGGGAAAAGATGCGTAATCGTCATTTTCTGACCCTGATCAAACGTTATTTCGACGCGCATCTGTAAATTTGACCAGAAAATTAACCAGAAATTTGGCGGTTATGGGGCAATTTTTATAATTTGTTAAGGATGGCCATATAAGATATCACTGATTAGAAAAATAAAGCGGCGGAGAGAATGAGAGACGATAATATGATTAGTGATGGCGTGAAATCCATGCTCAGCACCATGCGCAAGCATAACCGGCGTACGGTCATTCAATCTGCCACGTTAAAAGTAGGCAGCCATGATTTTGACTGTATGGCCTATGATATTTCGCTTGGCGGCATTCGGTTGAAAGTGGATATGCCGATTGAACGGGGGTCAAGTGTCTTTATACAGCTCAGAAACAAACTCAGGCAGGCGGCAAAAGTTGTCTGGTCGGCAGACGGGTTTATGGGACTTAGTTTTGTGGAAAACCCCGAAAGAGTGAAAGTAGGTCTGGGTAATCTTGCCAATGGTCTGAGTTAGGGCCACCTGGCTGAAATCATCTTGATACAGGATAGATAATTGCATTGACCGGTCAATTGCCCTATATTCAAGTGGTGTCATCCCCGTTCCGGGTGGAGTGTGAGTATGAGTATGAGCAAGAAAGAAGCCAATCAGGAAATCCGCCGTCAGTATTCCCGGCAGCCGGTATTATTGAAAGCCATGCTGGATACCGGGGACTATGAATTTGAATGTGTGGCCTATGATCTGTCCCTGAAGGGTATCAGGCTCAAGCTTGACCTTCCCCTGCAAACCAGATGCGCTGTGCAGATTATGGTAAAGCAATGTCCGCATATTCCGGCGCAGGTGGTCTGGGCCAAAGAGGGTTTTGTCGGCCTTGAATTTTCCGCCTCTCCCGGTCAGGTGGCGGAAATATTGGGCGACCTTGGCAACCGTCTGCCAAAGATATAAATCCCGGATCAGTATCCTTGTGTAGCTGACAGATTCTCTCCGAGTCTGTCAGGCCCGATTGACCTGTTTCCCATAAAATCCCGGCTTTTCCCGCACGTATTTTACCGAAGGAATATTTTTCCCTGCCCGCAACGGGTATTTTCTGTGCGGCGCGGGAAAGTCTATCCCGTTAAAAAACAACGGATATTTCTGCCCGAACCCTGCCGTTAACTCCTTGTTAAACATAAGGCAGTACCATGCTATACCATTGACTACCCATACAATACCATGTTATCCCATTAGGTATTCGCGGGGAGACGTGGAGAGGACAGTTTCCCTGATCAGATGGTAATGAGATAATAACATATTTTCGGGGCCGGGAATGCCATTATTTACGTCGACATATATCAACAAGGTAGATAAGAAAGGCCGGGTATCCGTCCCTGCAGCTTTCCGGTCGACGCTGCCATCCGGGGATCAGTCAGTTGCACTTTTTCCTTCCCTCGCCAGCAGGGCGATCGAAGGTTTTGACTATTCATTTCTCGAACATATCAGCAACAAGCTGGATAATTTTGACATGCTGGTTTCCCCGGGACGTTCGCAGGACCCGGCGGCAAAAATCCTGTCGAGAAGCGTTACGATCTCGATTGATGGTGATGGCCGTATTGTCCTGCCCCAGGAATTTATGCAACATGCCGGCATTGCCGACCGGGCGGTATTTGTCGGCCTTGGCCGGACTTTCCAGATCTGGGCGCCGGAAGAATATGACGCGGTTCTGGTTCGGGATGAGGGGGCATAAATGTGATGGTTCCATCCATATATGATCCGTCTGCCTATGACCCCCGGCATTACCCGGTTATGCGCGATGATATTATGGCGATGGTTAATCCAAAAGACGGCGAAATATTTATTGACGGGACTTTCGGGGCCGGGGGATATTCAAGGGCCTTGCTCGAAGCCGCAGACTGTACCATATATGCCATTGATCGTGACCCGGCGGTTCAGGAAATGGCGGACAGGCTTGCCGCAGAATTTTCAGGCCGGTTTTATCTGCTACAGGGATGTTTCTCGGAAATGGACCATCTGGTTCAGGGGCAGGGGGTGAATTCTGTCAACGGTGTCCTGCTCGATATCGGGGTGTCCTCGATGCAGATTGACGAGGCGGAACGGGGTTTTTCCTTTCAGAATGACGGCCCGCTGGACATGCGGATGAGTGAGGGGGGGATAAGCGCCCGTGAGGTGGTCAATGACTATGACGAGGCCAGGCTTGCCGACATCATATATCATTATGGCGAGGAAAAGAAATCGCGGGCAATCGCCCGGGCCATTACGCAGGCACGGAGTGATGCGCCGCTGATGCGCACCACAGAGCTTGCCAGCCTTATTGAAAAGGCCGTGGGCTACAGGCCCTATATCCGGGGCAGGAAGCAGATCCATCCGGCGACCAGAACATTTCAGGCCCTGCGGATATTTGTCAATGACGAGTTGGGCGAACTGACCCGGGGCCTCGCGGCGGCGGAAAAGATTCTGGCCCCCGGCGGGCGGTTATGTGTGGTGTCCTTTCATTCGCTGGAAGACCGGATTGTCAAGAAATTCTTCAGGACAAGAAGCGGCGCTGTATCGCGCGGCTCGCGTCATTTGCCCCAGGCCGTCACGGATGAGACGACGGCCCCGTCCTTTCGGATGATTGCTGCCGGGGCGGTCAGGGCGCGCGCGGCGGAGGTTGCGCAGAATATCCGTTCACGCTCGGCGAAATTGCGCGGGGCGATCAGGACCCGGGCAGAAGCATGGCCAAAGGACAAAACAGGGGACAAAACTACGGAAAATATCGGGGACAAAACGGGAGAGAGGCGATGATCAGAGTTGTTGCAGGATTTTTTATCGTGATGGTGATGATTTCAGCGGCCACGGTTTACAGTCTGAAGGAGACGACACAGCAGCTTAAGGCCCATAAACAGCAGTTATCGGCGGATATTTTAAAGGACCGGGCGGCGATCAAGGTATTGCGGGCCGAAATGGCCTATCTGTCGCAACCGGCGCGGCTGGAAAAACTGAGCCGGCGTTTCCTCGCCCTCAGCCCGGCCCGCGCGGATCAGATGGCAAAATCCGTCACCTCGATCGCCGGTCGGGAAAATTTCAAACAGGTTGCTTTTCCGGTTGACGAATTCCCCCTTTTGCTGCCGCAGGAGAAACCGGTTTTCAGGAAAAAAACCGTTATCCGGCAACCACGGGTCCGCAAGGCCGGTTTTTATGATCGTATATCCCTCAAACTGGAGAAGAATGAATGAGGTCAGCCGACCTTCATATCGAGGGGGCAAAATCCGGCGCATTAGAGGTCGCCCGGACCCGGCTTATTGTGCCGGTCTCTCTGTTTGTTTTCGGCTTTTCCCTGTTGCTGGTCCGGCTGGTGTCGATTGGCCTGTTCGAGGATATATCGGACCGGGTTACCCGGCGGGCATCGGCAAAGACGGAAATTATTCGTGAAAGAGTTGATATTCTTGACCGTAACGGCGTGGTTATGGCAACCAATCTGCCGGCCCCGTCGCTGGCGGTCCGGCCCTCCCTGATTACCGACCCGCAAGAGGTCGCCGACCGTATCGTCAGGCTGCTGCCGGATTTAAACCGGACCCGCGTGCTGAACAAACTGACATCATCACGGCATTTTCTGTATATCAAACGTAACCTGACCCCGACGCAGGTCTGGAAAATCAACGCGCTCGGCTATCCGGGGCTTGTGCTGGAGCAGGCGGAGAAAAGGGTCTATCCCCAGGGGCGGCTGGCGTCCCATGTGCTGGGTTATGTGGATATGGATAACAAGCCGCAGGCGGGGGTCGAGAAATTCTTCGATGATCATCTGTCCAATCCGGAACGGTCAAATGATCCGCTCTATCTGTCGATTGATGTGCGCCTTCAATATATCATGCGCGAAGAACTTGAGCGCGCCATGGATAAATTTTCCGCCCGGGCTGCCGCAGGTATTATCATGAATGTCAATAGCGGTGAAATACTGGCGATGACCTCCCTGCCGGATTTTGACGGTAATGGCGCCATTGATCCGCTGGCCCCGGAAATGAAGAACCGCAATATTCTGGAGCCTTATGAAATGGGGTCGGGCTTCAAGACATTCACGGTCGCCATGGCGCTGGATTCCGGCAGCGTCAAGCTTACCGATGAATTTGATGCGACAAAACCCCTGAAGGTCGGCAGGCGGACCATCCATGATGATCATGCAAAGAAGCGGTTTCTGAATGTGCCGGAAATTTATACCTTTTCCTCGAATATCGGGGCCTCTCTGGTCATCCGGCAGGTCGGCATTGAGGTTCAGAAAGACTATCTGGAGAGATTTGGCCTGTTTGACAAGCCGGTGATCGAGCTGACCGGCCTGTCCCGGCCCATCCTGCCGACCCACTGGGGCGAGATTCAGTCGATGACGGTATCTTACGGCCATGGCATTGCCGTGACCCCGCTTAACATGGTGACCGCCATCGCCTCTGTAATCAATGGCGGACGCCTTATTCCTGCCACCTTGATCCGCAAGAATAAGGGTGAAAATATCACGTCATCTAATGACTATCCGCAGGTTATATCGCCCGCAACCAGCCGGAAAATGAGACAGTTGATGCGTCTGGCGGTGGAAAAGGGCACGGGCAGTTTTGCAAGGGTTGAAGGCTATCGGGTTGGCGGTAAAACCGGGACCGCAGAAAAAGTTGTCAATGGTGTCTATGACCGGACCCGCAAGATTACCTCCTTTGTCGGCGCTTTCCCGATGGACAGGCCGCAATATATTGTTTTTGCCCTGTTTGACGAGCCGCACGGGACGGCGGATACGTTCAATATGGCGACCGGCGGATGGGTTGCGGCCCCTGTGGTGGGGCAGGTTATCCGGCGCATTGGTCCGCTGCTTGGTGTCAAACCCGTTATGGACGTTAAAACAGAATATCAGAATTTAATATTGGCCGGGAATGAAAAGAAATGAAGCTATCTGAACTGCTGAAGGACAAGCTGCCAGCGGGTGATGCAACCATCACCGGGCTGACCGCTGACAGCCGTGCAGTAAAGCCGGGTTTCCTGTTTGCCGCCCTGCCCGGGACCCAGGTTGACGGGGCGGCATATATTGATGCGGCGATAAAGGCCGGGGCGGTGGCTATCCTGTGCCGTCCTGATGCCGTCCGTGATATTGCAGGGATTGTCTGGATAGAGGACCCGATACCGGCCCGCTATTTTGCCTATATTGCCGCGCGTTATTTCGATTGTCAGCCGGAGATGATTGCCGCAGTGACCGGCACCAATGGCAAAACATCGGTTGCCGCCTTCACCCGACAGATTTGGGAACATCTCGGATACCGGGCAGGGACGGTCGGCACACTCGGCATCAGTGGGCCGGGGATTGACCGCCAGACCGGCATGACAACTCCTGACCAGATGACCCTGCAATCGGCGATGCGGGAGTTATGTGACGCGGGAATTGATCATGTTGCTCTGGAAGCCTCCAGTCACGGGCTGGCCCAGTATCGGCTGGACGGTCTCAATGTCTCTGTGGCGGCCTTTACCAACCTGACCCGCGACCATTTTGATTATCACGGTGATCAGGAGGCCTATTATTACGCCAAGGCACGCTTGTTCGGCGAGATAATGGCCCCGGGCAGTGTCGCGGTGCTCAATGCCGACTGTCCGCTGGTGATGGAGGTCGCCGATATCTGCTGGGCGCGCGGTCATCGGGTGATTACTGTCGGCCATCATTCGGGCGATATTCGCCTGCTGCGTCAGAGATCGTCGGATATAGGTCAGGAGATCACCATCAGCTATCAGGGCGACATATATGACCTGACCCTGCCGCTGATCGGGTCTTTCCAGGCGATGAATGCCCTGATGGCGGTGGGTCTGGTGATTGGCAGTGGCGGTGATGTTGGCAAAAGCTTTGCCGCCTTGTCCTATCTCAAGGCCGTGCCCGGACGGATGGAACAGGCCGGGCGTCACGATAGCGGTGCGAGAATTTATGTCGATTATGCCCATAGCCCCGATGCGCTGGAAACCGTGCTATGTGCCATAAGACCCCATGTCGGCCATAAATTATCGCTTGTGTTTGGCTGTGGCGGGGACCGGGACCGGGGCAAGCGGAAAATCATGGGGGAGATAGCCGCGCGGCTGGCCGACCGGGTCTATGTGACAGATGATAATCCGCGTGGTGAGGATGCCGCCGCAATCCGCGCAGAGGTGATGAAGGGCTGTCCCGAAGCCATTGAAATCGGCGACCGGTCCCGGGCCATCCATGCCGCCACCGAGGCGCTGGAAAAAGGCGATATCCTGCTGGTGGCGGGCAAGGGCCATGAACAGGGGCAGATTATCGGCGACCGGGTTCGCCCCTTTGATGACCGCTCGGAAATCCGCTCTGCCCTTGCCACCCTGTCCTGTGCAATCCCGACAAAAAGGAGAGTTGGCTCATGACCCTGAACGCCCTGTGGACAGCCCGGGAAATAGCACAGGTTCTTTCTGCGGACGTCAAAAGAGACTGGTCATGCCACGGCATTTCCATCGACAGCCGGACCTGCGGTGACGGGGATCTGTTCTTTGCCCTTGACGGTCCCAATTCGGACGGTCATGACTATGTCAGAATGGCGATTGCCCGGGGGGCGGTGGCGGCCATAGTCAGCCGCGAGGTCACCGGACTTGATCCCGATCTGCTGATCAGGGTCGATGATGTCAGGCAGGCTCTTGATATGCTTGGCCGGGCCGGGCGGGCGCGGGTTGATATTCCGGTCATTGCCATCACCGGCAGTGTCGGCAAGACCGGCACCAAAGAGGCCCTGAAACAGGCCCTGGGCCGCAGCCGGAAAACCCATGCCAGTGTGTTGAGCTATAATAATGATATCGGCGTGCCGCTGTCTCTGGCCCGGATGCCACGGGATGCCGATTTCGGCATTTTCGAGCTTGGCATGAATCATCCGGGGGAACTCGGCCCTCTGTCAAAAATGGTCCGGCCTGATGTCGCCCTGATTACCACGGTCGAACTGGCACATAGTGAATTTTTCCGCGATGTCAGTGAAATTGCCGATGCCAAGGCGGAAATATTTGACGGGCTGCGGCCCGGCGGCACGGCCATTCTGAACAGTGATAATCACCAATTTGACCATTTGCGTGAGCGGGCCGGGCAGGCGGGGGTTGAAAATATCATCTCCTTTGGCGCCAATGATCGCGCCGATATTCATATCCTGCGTCAGGTATTTCACGATACCTGCAGCTGTGTTACGGCCCGGGTCGGCGGCAATATCATGACCTTCAAGATCGGCATGGCAGGGGCGCACTGGGTGATCAACAGTCTGGCCATTCTGGCGGCGGTTGAGGCAGTCGGCGGCGATCTGGGGCTGGCCGGGCTGGGACTGGCGGAGATGAGACCGCTTCCGGGTCGCGGGCGGCGTCACCGGGTTTTCCTTGATGATTCGGGCGAATCCTCACTGCTGGTGATTGATGAAAGCTATAACGCCAATCCGGCCTCGATGAAGGCGGCGCTTGATACACTGGCCCGGATGTCCCGCGACAAAGGGGGGCGCTTCATCGCCGTTCTCGGCGATATGGCGGAACTCGGCAAAAAATCTGCGACCCTGCATGGTGATTTGGCCGGGGGGGTTGAGGAGGCTGCCATCGACCGGGTTTATACGGTAGGCCCCCGGATGAAAAACCTGTCCGGGCGGCTGGCCTCTTTCCGCAATGGCGGCCATTTTAACAGCAGGGAAGAGCTGGAGGCCACCTTGATCCGTGACCTGCGTCCGGGTGATATTGTGATGGTCAAAGGCTCCCGCGCCTGTGGCCTGGATAAAGTCGTTGAACGAATTCTTGATATGGAAGTCATGGCGGCCAAGAGGGCGGTATGAGGAAAGACACATAAACCATGCTCTATCATTTTTTATATCCGCTGAGCGATGATTTCGGGATATTCAATCTTTTCAGATATCTGACCTTCCGGGCCGGTGGCGCCCTGATGACGGCATTTCTGATCAGTTTCCTGTGTGGCCCGTGGGTTATCGGCCTGCTCAAGCGCAAACAGGGCCGGGGTCAGCCGATCCGCGAGGATGGTCCTGAGGGCCATATTCTGACCAAGCAGGGAACGCCGACCATGGGCGGTTTCCTCATTCTGCTCGGCCTGTCGGTCGGGACCATATTATGGACGGACCTGTCGAGCCAGTATATCTGGGCCTGTCTGGTTGTCACCACCGGATTTGGCCTGATCGGTTTTCTTGATGATTATCACAAGATTACAAAATCAAGCTCCGCCGGGGTGCCGGGCAAGCTGAAACTGCTGATGGAGATTATTGTTTCCGTGGTGGCAGTGCTGCTGATTATGGACAAGGCCGGGGCGCCGGTGGCAACAGAGCTTGCCCTGCCGCTGCTGAAAAATGTCATGATTGATCTCGGCTGGTTTATGATTCCCTTCGCGATTTTCATTCTGGTCGGGGCGTCAAACAGTGTCAATCTGACCGACGGGCTGGATGGCCTTGCAATCATGCCGGTGATTATCGCGTCCGGGACCTTTGCCCTGATCGCCTATCTGGTGGGCAACAGCGTTTTTGCCTCTTATCTTCAGCTGACCTATGTGTCCGGCGCCGGGGAGCTTGCGGTTTTTTGTGCGGCGATTATTGGCGCTGGCCTCGGGTTTTTATGGTTCAACGCGCCGCCGGCGATGGTTTTTATGGGCGATACCGGCAGTCTGGCCCTTGGCGGCGCCCTCGGCGTGGTCAGTCTTGTCACCAAACATGAAATCGTTCTTGGTATCGTTGGCGGGCTGTTTGTGCTGGAAACCCTGTCGGTTATTGTTCAGGTGGTGTCCTTCAAGCTGACCGGGCGGCGGGTATTTCGCATGGCCCCTATTCATCATCATTATGAGAAGAAAGGCTGGGCCGAGCCGACCATTGTTATTCGTTTCTGGATCATTGCCGTATTGCTGGCCCTAATCGGTCTTGCGACATTGAAGCTAAGGTAAGGGCGTGATGTGACAGTTTTCTCCAGAACAGATACCAGTGTGATCAGCCAGTGGTGGTGGACCGTGGACCGCTGGCTGCTGGTATCGCTTGCCCTGTTGATCGGTATCGGCATTGTCATGACATTCGGGGCCAGCCCGGCGATTGCCGAGAAGCTCGGGCTGGAGCCGTTTCATTTTGTCAAACGACAGATGGCCTTCCTGCTGCTTGGCGGCATGACCATGTTCGGGGTTTCCCTGCTGCCGGTTGTCTGGGTGCGGCGTTTCGGGGTTGTGCTGTTCCTCGTCTGTTTGATCCTGCTGGTCCTGACAGCGGCCATC
>JALUWZ010000118.1 GCA_027019205.1 Emcibacter sp. | reverse complement strand
ATACCGGGCGATACGCCGATCCGGACGTTGCCTTCCCTGTGGAAAATTCGTCTGGGGGTCAGTTACGAATTCTAGAACGGGCATAATCCATTTACAAAAGGGCAGCTTCGGCTGTCCTTTTTTTTTGATACAGATTCCGGAATTATTTGTTATATTGATCCAAATTGGAGAATAGCCCCGAAGGAGAGACTATGACGGATGATGTAATATATGCCGTGCCAGAGGAATTCGCCCGGCACAGTCATGTGGATAATGAAAAATATCTGACGTTTTACCAGCAGTCCGTGGAGGATCCGGAAGCTTTCTGGGGCGAAATGGGCCGACGGCTTGACTGGATAAGCCCCTATACAGAGGTCAGGGATGTGTCCTTTGCCAGGGATGATCTGCATATCAACTGGTATGCTGACGGCAGCCTGAATGCCTGCGTCAATTGTGTTGACCGTCATTTGCCGGAACGGGCCGGTCAGACCGCAATTATTTTTGAACGTGATGATCCTGACCAGTCCCGCCACATTACCTATCAGGAGCTTTATCGCGAGGTCTGCCGCTTTGCCAATGTCCTGAAGGCCCGGGGGGTGAAAAAGGGCGACCGGGTGACGCTCTATATGCCAATGATCCCCGAGGCCGCCTGTGCCATGCTGGCCTGTGCGCGCATTGGCGCGGTGCATTCGGTGGTGTTTGGCGGCTTTTCCCCGGACGCGCTGGCAGGGCGCATCCATGATTGCGACAGCCATGTGGTGATCACCGCCGATCAGGGCATGCGCGGCGGGCGCGCGGTGCCGCTCAAGGCCAATGTTGACAAGGCGCTGGAAAAAGACGGGGTCGAGGTCACAAGCGTAATCGTCGTGCGTAACACCGGCGGTGATATTCCGATGATCGCGGGCCGCGATGTCTGGTATCAGGATGAGGCTTCAACCCAGCCCGCCGACTGCCCGCCGGAAGAAATGAATGCCGAAGACCCGTTATTTATCCTCTATACCTCCGGCTCCACCGGGACGCCCAAGGGGGTGCTGCATACCACGGGTGGCTATCTGGTCTATGCCGCACTCACCCATGAGCTGGTATTTGATTATCAGCCGGGCGAGGTTTTCTGGTGCACGGCTGATGTCGGCTGGGTCACCGGGCACAGCTATATCGTTTACGGTCCGCTGGCCAACGGGGCGACAACTTTGCTGTTTGAGGGCATTCCGACTTACCCCGATGCCTCGCGCTTCTGGCAGGTATGCGACAAGCATCAGGTTAATATCTTCTATACCGCGCCGACGGCGCTGCGCGCCCTGATGGGGGCGGGCGATGATTTTGTCACCTCCTGTGATCTCTCATCACTCAGACTGCTCGGCACGGTGGGGGAGCCGATCAATCCCGAGGCCTGGAACTGGTATTACAAGGTCGTCGGCAAGGAAAAATGCCCGATTGTCGATACATGGTGGCAGACCGAGACCGGCGGCATTATGATCACGCCGCTGCCCGGAGCCACGGCGCTGAAACCCGGATCGGCAACCAGGCCTTTCTTTGGGGTCAGTCTCGAACTGGTGGATAGTGACGGCAGGGTGCTGGAGGGGGAGGCCTCGGGAAATCTGTGTATTACCGACAGCTGGCCCGGGCAGATGCGTAGCGTTTACGGCGATCATGAGCGCTATGTCCAGACCTATTTCTCGACATATGAG
>JALUWZ010000117.1 GCA_027019205.1 Emcibacter sp. | reverse complement strand
GCATTATTTCCCCTGACGGTTATTCCTGCTCCGGGTGATGAGGGCCGTCAGGCCACTGAGCAGCATTGTCGGCGAGGGCGGACAGCCCGGGATATGCAGGTCAACATCAAGAATATTGGAAACCGCGCCGATACAGGCCGGGCTGTCGGCATATAAGCCGCCATTGCAGGCACAGTCACCGACCGCCACCACCCATTTGGGGCCGGGAATTGCCGCATGGGTCCGCTCAAGGGCAATTTTCATATTACAGGTCACCGGGCCGGTCACCAGCAGGACATCGGCATGACGTGGCGAGGCAACAAAACGGATACCAAAACGTTCGAGATCATAAATTGCATTATTCAGCGCATGAATCTCAAGCTCGCAGCCATTGCAGGACCCGGCATCAACGACGCGAATGGCGAGCGAACGGCCCAGAATGCGCTTTGCCTCCAACTTGACAGTCCCGGCAAGTTCGGCCAGTGCCGCCTCACTGACCGCAGGGGCCTCGGTGGTGCGCGGTGATTTAAACAATGATGACAGCAGCAGACGGCGCATTATAAATCATGTCCTGAATAAGAGCAGTTGAAAGACTTGTTGCATAACGGGAAGTCGGCAACAATATTTTTTTCGATAACCGCTTCGAGCAGCGGCCACTGAAACCATGACGGATCACGGGGATGACAGCGGATGATGGTGCCGTCTTTGGCGAGCTTTACCCAGGTCAGGATATCGCCCCGGAACCCCTCGACCATGCTCATGCCTTCACATTCCCCGTCCGATGGTTGGGGCAGGTCGCTATGGATGTCTCCCGCCGGAATTTTATTAAGGATTTGTTCGATCAGTGACAGGCTCTGCCAGACATCCTGAATGCGAATCCAGATGCGGGCATTGACATCGCCGGCCTTCACCGTGGGGACGGAAAATTCAAGCCGGTCATAGGGTGGACAGGGGAAAAGCTTGCGGGCATCAAAGCAACGGGCCGATGCCCGGCCAATAACGCCGCCCGCCGCATAATGCCGGGCAAGGTCAGCAGTCAGGATACCGGCTCCGGAGGTTCTGTTCTTGATCGACACATTATTGTCATAGCCTTTGGCGAGTTGATTAAAACGGCCATTCAGTGCGGCCAGCAGACGGCGCAGCAGATCGACCCCGGCGGGGGAGAGGTCAGAACTGACCCCGCCCGGAATAACCCGGTCCATCATCAGCCGGTGGCCGAAACATTCATCTGCCGCCTGCAGGACATCCTCGCGCAATATGGCGGTATGGGCATGCATCAGGGCAAAGGCAGCATCATTGCAAATCGCGCCAATATCACCGAAATGATTGGCAAGCCGTTCCAGTTCGGCCATCAGCGCCCGCAGCCACTGCGCCCGTTCGGGAATATCAACCTCCAGCGCCGCTTCGACCGCCCGGGCAAAGCCGGTGGAATAGGCCACCGTACTGTCACCGGATATCCGGGCGCATAATTTTGCCGCCCCGTCTATATCCCGGCCTTCCAGCAGTTTTTCCACTCCCTTGTGGGCATAGCCCAGCCTTTCCTCAAGCCGCACCACGGTCTCGCCAAAGGCGGTAAAGCGGAAGTGACCCGGCTCGATAATCCCGGCATGGACCGGACCAACCGGGATTTCATGCAGACCCTCGCCCTCGACCGGCAGGAATTGATAGGGGTTGTCATCATCATGTTTGAGCCACGGACGCCCGTCGGGCAGC
>JALUWZ010000116.1 GCA_027019205.1 Emcibacter sp. | reverse complement strand
GATTATCTATCAGGAACAGGTGATGCAGATTGCCCAGATTCTGGCGGATTATTCACTGGGCGAGGCCGACCTGCTGCGGCGCGCCATGGGCAAGAAGATTGCGGCGGAAATGGATGACCAGCGCAGCCGCTTTCAGGAGGGGGCCGACAGGAAAGGTGTGGACCCCGAACAGGCGGCAAATATTTTTGATCAGGTGGCGAAATTTGCCGGCTATGGCTTTAACAAAAGCCATGCGGCGGCCTATGCGCTGGTGTCCTATCATACCGCCTGGCTCAAGGCCAATTATCCGGTGGAATTTATGGCGGCGGTGATGTCGCTTGACCTGAATAACACTGACAAGCTGGCGATTTTCAAGCAGGAAGTGGTCAGTATGGGGATTGACATCCTGCCGCCCGATATCAATAAGTCAGAGGTGGAATTCTCGGTCGAAGTGATAGAGGGCCGGAAAGACGACGAGAATATTGGCGGCGCGCAATCCGACGGGACCTTGCGCGGGGTGCGCTATGGTCTGGCGGCGCTGAAGAATGTCGGGGCGCAGGCGGTGGAGGGGCTGGTGGCCGAACGGCAAAAGAACGGCCCGTTCCGCGATGTGGCGGATTTCTGCAGCCGGCTCGATACCCGGCATATTAACAAGCGGGCGCTGGAAAGCATGGCCCGGGCCGGGGCTTTTGACAGCATTGACCCGAACCGGGCCAGAATGCTGGCCTCTGTCGAGCCGATGCTGAGTCATGCCAGTGCCGCCTGTGCCGACAGGAGCAGCAACCAGGTCAGCCTGTTCGGGGATGAGGTCACCCGGCAGGCTCTGGTGTTGCCGGATGTGGATGACTGGGAATTGATTGACCGGCTGACCCATGAAAAAGAGGCGATCGGTTTTTATCTGTCGGCCCATCCCCTTGATGCCTATGTTACGATTCTGAAGCGGCGCAAGATCCTGCCCTCGACCGAGCTTGAGCGCAAGGCAGCGGTGGGCGGCGTGGTGCGGCTCGCCGGAACCATACAGAATATCCGCATGATGAAAAACAAGCGCGGCAAGAGATTTGCCTTTATCAGCCTGTCCGATGCCCATGGCAATTTTGAATGTATGGTTTTTTCCGACCTGCTCGACAGTGCGGAGGATATGCTGCAGCCGGGCCGGTCGGTCATCGTCACGGTCGAGGCCGGCATCCACCCGGAACGGGGCCTGCGCGTCACCGCCAAAAGCTTTGCCGCGATTGAGGTGGTGGCGGCCAATAGCGCCAAGGGGCTTGATATTTTCCTCAATGAGGCAGGTTCGGTCCCGGCTGTTCATAAGCTGCTGGAAAAGCATCGCGACGGGCGCGGAATTATCACCTTTAAATGCGAGGTCGAGGATGATTATGATGTTGAGATCGAATTAAGGGACAGATATAAGGTCTCCCCCGACCTGCGTGCCGGGCTGGCGGCCCTGAAAGGGGTGACAGATGTCCGGGAGATATAGGGGGGGGAGATTAACTCGCCCTGCTATTTCTGCATACATCCAGGTCATTCCCGCTTAAATTTAGGTCATTCCCGCGCAGGCGGGAATCCAGAAAAGCGGAAAAATGGATTCCCGCGCAGGCGGGAATGACAGGAGACGGGAGATATAAACGGGAAGGGCAGGGGTGGAAAATGACAATGAGGGAATATTAAGAAACTATCCATGACCAATAAAGCGAAAAAACCGATTGATTCCGCCTCGGTCCT
>JALUWZ010000115.1 GCA_027019205.1 Emcibacter sp. | reverse complement strand
ACCGTCACAGCCCGCCGCAGCCCCGGTCGTCCCCCCCGTTGTCCCCCCGGTCACTGATGATGCCATGGATTACGACATGCCGACCCCGAAACCCAAGGGAAATAAAAAGCCTGTCATCTCCATGGGCAAGAAACTGACCGCCAGAAAGGATGACTGATGGCGCTGTTGCGGACAAGGGGCCGACGCCCCGGAAACGGCAGTATGGCCAACAGCTGGCCGGGATTCGTTGATGCCCTCAGCACCATGCTGCTGGTCATTATTTTCCTGCTGTCGATCTTTATGCTCGCCCAGTTTTTCCTCGGCCAGGCCCTGTCGAGCAAGGAAGATATTCTTGACAAGCTCCGGGCCGAGATTTTTGATCTTCAGGACAGCCTGGCCATTCAGGAACAGATCAATAATGACCTGAGCGTGGAATTTAACCGCATTTCCTCCAATTTACAGGAAGCGAACATCTCCAAAGAGGATCTTGCGGCCCGTATCCTCGAACTGGAATCAGACCTTGCCGATGCCGAGGGCCGCTCTGGCGGTATAAAGAGAAATAGTGACCAGCAGGTTCAGAAAATACGGGAACTGGAGAAGAAATACCGTGATTCGACCGCGACCATCAGCCGTGAGAAGGAACTGACCAAAGCGGCAAACCGCAGAATAGACCTGCTCAATCATCAACTGACCACCCTGCGTAAACAGCTTTCGGTCCTGAATGCGGCACTCGAAGCCTCCGAAAGACGCGACAAGGAACAGCGGGTATCAATTGAAAATCTCAGTCAGAGACTGAATTCCGCCCTGGCTTCCAAGGTCAAGGAACTCAATCAGTTCCGCTCCGAATTCTTTGGCCGCCTGAGAAAACTTCTTGGCAACCGTCAGGATATTCGCATTCAGGGCGACCGTTTTGTCTTTCAGTCAGAGGTTCTCTTTGCCTCCGGCTCTGCCGTCCTCGGGCCGGAAGGCCAGCGGCAAATGGCTAAAATTGCTGCGGCCCTGAAGAAAATATCGGCGAAAATTCCCAAGGATATTGACTGGGTATTACGGGTTGACGGCCATACGGATATTCTGCCGATCAGAACCGAACAATTCCCCTCCAACTGGGATCTTTCCGTGGCCCGGGCCTTGTCGGTGGTCAAATTCCTGATCTCGGAAGGTATCCCGGCGGAACGGCTGGCGGCAACCGGCTTCGGACAATTTCACCCGCTGGATAAATCAAACAGTCCCGAGGCCCTCAAGCGCAACCGGCGTATTGAAATGCGCCTGACCCAGAGATGAAACGGATTTCCAGAGATGATGCGGATTTAATGGCCCCCGAACTGGAGTCTGGCGAGGCGGGCATAAAGGCCGCCCTCTTTTAAAAGCTTGTCATGGGTGCCAATGCTGACAATCCGCCCCTTGTCCATCACGACGATTCTGTCAGCCTTCTGCACCGTCGCCAGCCGGTGGGCAACAACGATAGAGGTGCGGTCCTGCATGAGTTTCTCCAATGCTTCCTGGACCTTCTTTTCACTTTCCGCATCAAGGGAAGACGTCGCCTCATCCAGCAGCAGAATCGGCGCATCGCGCAGGATGGCACGGGCAATGGCAATCCGCTGGCGCTGCCCGCCGGACAGGCGGGTGCCTCTTTCGCCAAGATAGGTCTGCATACCGTCTGGTAGCCTGACGATAAATTCATCGGCCCGGGCGGCCACGGCGGCGGCCCTGACCATCTCATCGGTGGCATCGGGATTGCCGTAACGGATATTGTCTTCGACACTGGTGGCAAAGATCACGCTTTCCTGGGGAACAATTGCCAGACGGCGGCGCAGCTCTGCCGGGTCCGCCGTTCTGATATTGACTCCGTCAAGACGTATCTCGCCCTGCCCCGGATCATAAAAGCGCTGGATCAGTTGAAATACGGTTGATTTCCCGGCCCCGGACGGCCCGACAATGGCCAGCTTCTCGCCCCGGGCCACCGACAGGCTGAAATGATCGAGTATCCGCTCATCCGGCCTTGAAGGATAGGTAAAGCTCACATCGCAAAATTCCAGGCGGCCTTCGCGGATGTCCGGTAACGGGGCGGGATTTTCCGGCGCCTTGATATCCGCCCCGGTTGAAATCAGGGTCACACATCGGCTGATCGCCCCGGCGGCCCGTTGCAAACCACCGTAAACTTCACTCAAAGACCCCACGGCCCCCGCCACCATCGCCGCATACATGACAAAGGACGCCAGCTCCCCGCCGGTCATTTTGCCGGTAATCACATCGGAGGCGCCGATCCACAGGACAAAATCCATCGCGGCAAACATCATCAGAATAACCAGCCCGGTAAGCCAGGACCGTATCCTGATACGCAGGATGGAAATATCAAAGGCCGCCTCGACATAACCGGCAAATCTCTTTGCTTCCCTTTCCTCCTGGGTGAAGGCCTGAATGGTTTGGACGGCCCCGATGGTCTCACTGGCAACCGCGCTGACCTCAGCCGTCCTGTCCTGGGTCCGGCTCGATAATTTACGTACCTTTCGGCCAAGAAAAATAATCGGTATAACGACGAGCGGCACCACCAGCAGCACCAGTCCCAGCATCTTGGCACTGGTCGCGGCCATAAAGGCCAGCCCGCCAACCAGGGTCAGAATATTACGCAGGGCGATCGACAGGGTCGAGCCGACCGCAGTCTGGATAACCGTCGTATCGGTGGTCAGGCGCGAAATAATATCCCCGGTCAGGTTTTTTTCGAAAAAGGTAGGGCTTAGGCCAATAACATTGGTAAATACGGCGCGCCTGATATCGGCAACGACTCGTTCCCCGATCCATGAAACATAATAATGCCGGGCAAAGGTCGCAATCGCCAGCACAATCGCCACCCCGAGCAGCGCGGCAAAGTAAATATTGATCAGTCCGGCATTTTTGGCCGAGAAACCCTCGTCAATCATGCTGCGAAAAGCCAGCGGAATGAGCAGCGTCGCACCGGAGGCGATCAACAGGGCAACCATCGCACTGACAATGGTTTTTTTATATTGGGACAGAAACCCCCATAACAGTTTGATTTCACCTATCTTTTTTTTAGGAGCCGCATCATCTTCTGACTCTGCGGGCTTACGGTGAACCGGTTGTTTCATCTGATCCCTGACCCTTTATTAATTGATGCCCATCCTCATATAGTCAGCATGACATCATCCGGCAATGGCCCGATAAAAAAATAATCATTTTCAACGATAAAATTTATAAACTTCCCTTGCTTTCACAAACTGACTTGGCTATATAGGCGCAACAAATTTTCGCGGAGAATAATTGCGATGAAACAGAATATTCACCCGGACTACCACGAAATAAATGTGGTTATGACCGATGGCAGCAGCTACAAGACCTTTTCTACCTGGGGGAAGACAGGGGATACGATGACTTTGGAAGTTGACCCAAAGTCCCATCCCGCATGGACCGGCGGCTCCAAAAAACTTGCTGACAAGGGCCGTGTTGCCCAGTTCAACAAGCGTTTTGGCAATTTCAAACTGTCAAAATAACCGGCTATTCATATATCTTATTCAGATATGTCTTTGTTGCGAATCCGGCTGAATAATTCATGCACCGGGTTTGTTTCCCCATGGTCGCCATAAACCATTCTGTCCATCCGGGCAACCTGCCGATAGAGGGCCTGGGCCTTGTGCAGAAATGTGACGAGCTGTTCGGGCAGGTCTCCCTTGCTGGTATCGACGTCTGCCAGACAGATATCCCTGGCCCCGAGCCGGAATTTCAGCGCCCCGGCCTGTTTTCTGGTAATTTCACCTGCGGCCACCCCCTTTTGAACCAGAAACCATGACATCACCTGCATCAGGCAGGTGGAAACCCGCATACTTTCGCTGGCATAATAAACCTCTGTCCCCAAATTCAGGCTGTAATTTCTGACCTGCCGGTTTTCAACTTCAAGATAACTGGCCACGGCCTGAGTAAGCGCCATCGCCTCCTGATATGATTTTTCCAGAAAACGCGGGTCCAGCAGACCATCTTTTTCAATATTCTGACCTGTCATATATTCTATACCCGTTATTATATATTCACGCCATATCCTACGGCAAATTCCTTAAGAGCGGGTTACTTTTTCCATAGAGCACTGCTTGAAAAATATCTGACCCCGTTCTTTTATTCATTCCAGAGTATTTTTTGCCTTGAAAAATATTTTTAAAAGGTGGAATATGCGCCACGACAAAAGAGGGTGCAGCGCAACATATTCCTGTCCTGCAAAAGCCCCTTGTCACTTATTGCTATATTTTAGGATAACAATGAACAGACCCTTTTGCACAAGACAGAAGGCAAGAGTTGCCTCTGTCACCAACAGCAGGAAATATTGCGGATCATCAACGCCATGACCGCTTTACAGGTAATCCTGACCGGGCTGGTCCTGTTGCTTTGCCTTGCCGCATTCTCCTGCGTGATCCGGACTGGCAAGGCCTGGGTGCGGCTGTATTATGGCCTGTCCGCCATTATCAGCACCGGTCTGCTCATTGGTGCCGTGCCGGCCCTGCTGTTTTCCTCCGGTCATCCGCAAACCATGATATTGCCCGTTGGCCTGTCATGGGTCGGGACTCATTTCCGGCTTGATGCCCTGTCGGCCTTTTTTCTGATAGTGGTCAATCTGGGCGGGATGATGACCAGCCTTTACGGCATTGGCTACGGGGTTCATGCGGCGCAACCCCGGCGGATATTGCCGTTTTTTGCCGCTTTTCTATGTGCGATGAATCTGGTGGTCATTGCCGATGATGCCTTTACTTTTCTGCTGTCATGGGAATTTATGTCCCTGACATCATGGATGCTGGTGATGTCAAACCATCGCGACCCGGAAACACAAAAAGCCGGGCTGACCTATTTCACCATGGCCGCCTTCGGTACATTGATGCTGTTATTTGCCTTTGGCATCCTGGCCGGAGCCGACGGGGGATATTCTTTCGAGGCCATTCGCGGCCACAGCCTGCCCGCATGGGGCGGGGCGATTATATTGGCACTGGCCCTGCTCGGCGCCGGGTCAAAGGCCGGGTTGTTTCCCCTGCATATCTGGCTGCCGCTGGCCCATCCCGCCGCCCCGAGCCATGTTTCAGCTCTGATGAGCGGGGTGATGACCAAGGTGGCGATTTACGGCTTTATCCGGATTGTTTTTGATCTCGTCGGCAACAGGATTGGCTGGTGGGGACCGGTGCCCATTCTGATCATCGGCGCGGCGACCGCCCTGATCGGCGTGCTTTATGCCCTGATGCAGCATGATCTGAAACGATTACTGGCCTATCATACTGTCGAAAATATCGGTATTATTTTTATTGGCCTCGGGTTGGCGCTCGCCTTCCATATCAACGGGCTGGAGGCCGGGGCGGCGGTCGCCATGACGGCGGCATTGCTGCATATCTTCAATCATTCCCTGTTCAAGAGCCTGCTGTTTCTCGGCTCCGGATCGGTGCTTCATGCCACGGGTGAGCGCGATATTGATCATCTCGGCGGGCTTATTCACCGCATGCCCTATACCGCATTCTTCTTCCTGATCGGCTCGGTCGCCATTTCGGCCCTGCCGCCATTCAACGGGTTTGTTTCCGAATGGCTGACCTTTCAGGCTATTCTCGCCAGTCCGGAATTACCACAAGCCCTGCTGAAATTTCTGGTTCCGGCGGTCGGCGCGGTGCTTGCCCTGTCAGCGGCGCTGGCGGCGACCTGCTTTGTCAAGGCGTTCGGGGTTACCTTTCTGGGCCGGGCCAGAACGGCACAGGCCGGGACCGCCCGGGAAACTGACCGATTTTCCCTCACGGCAATGGCCATCCTTGCCATCCTGTGCCTGCTGATCGGTATTCTGCCAACAGTGGCAGTCGACGGAATTGGCCCGGCAGTGCATCAGCTGGTTTCCGCCGGCCTGCCCCCACAGGGGGACAGCCATTCAGCCCTGTCCCTCATTCCTTTTTCTTCGGAGAAAAGTTCCTATAACGGCTTGATAATTCTGGGTTTCCTGCTGCTGGCCGGATCAATGACCGCCTGGTTCATTCACCATTTTGCCTCGCGGGTGATCCGGCGGGGACCGGCATGGGATTGTGGCACCCCGCCGGAGTCCGCCGCCAGCCAATATACCTCCGGCAGTTTCAGTCAGCCTATCCGCAGAATATTTGGCGGTACTGTCTTTCATGCCCGGGAAAAAGTTGACATGCCGGCCCCCGGAGAGACAAGGGCGGCGCATTTCAGCGTAAAAATGTCGGACCCGGCCTGGGCCTTTATTTTCACCCCGCTGAATAATCTTCTGGAAAAGACGACAGAGCGGCTGAATTTTCTCCAGTTTCTGACGATCCGCCGTTACCTGTCGCTGATGTTTGCCACATTGATAATTCTGTTGATAATGGTGGTGGTATGGCGATGATAACCGATCTTTTCACGCAGGGGATTCAGATGGGCATAGTGTTGTTCGTCGCCCCGCTGCTTATGGGCATCATCCGTAAAATCAAGGCCCGGCTGCTGCGGCATCGGGGGGCCTCGGTCTTTCAGCCCTATTACGATATTTTCCGCCTGCTCCGCAAGGATGTTATGATGGCGGAAAATGCGTCATGGCTCTATCGGGTTGCGCCCTATATTGTTTTTGCAGCAATCTGGGTGGCGGCGGCGCTGGTTCCGACCTTTGCCACCGGACTGATGTTCAGCTGGGCGACAGATTTTCTCGCCATTGTTGCCCTGCTTGGCACGGCCCGTTTCGCGCTGGCCCTTGCGGGCATGGATGTCGGCACCAGCTTTGGCGGCATTGGCTCCTCGCGGGAAATGATGATTTCCTCACTGGCCGAACCGGCGATGCTGATGATTATCTTCACCGTGGCCCTGCTGGCCGGGACGACGCAGCTGTCCTTGATTGCCGAATATATTTCTGCCAATCCAATTGGCCTGAGAGCCTCTCTGGCGCTGGCCTTCATTGCCCTGATCATTGTCACTCTTGCCGAAAATGCGCGGATTCCGGTTGACAACCCGACCACGCATCTTGAACTGACCATGGTTCACGAGGCGATGATCCTTGAATATTCCGGACGTCACCTTGCGCTGATTGAATGGGCGGCGTCGATCAAGCTGCTGCTTTATCTGTCGCTGTTCGGCTGTATTTTCATCCCCTTTGGTATGGCATCCGCCCCGGCGTCCGCCGGGCAATATGCCATCGGGATCATACTCTATCTGGCGAAGCTGCTGCTGGCCGGACTTTTCCTGGCAATCGGCGAGACCGCCGTGGCCAAGATGCGGGTGTTCCGGGTCGCTGAATTTCTCGGGGCGGCGCTCATTCTGGGTCTGCTGGCAACGATCCTGCTTTTTGTCTCAAGGGGTATATAATGGTAAATATCAGTGCGGATATATCTCATTTTCTGGCCGGGATCATATTGGTCACAAGCTTTATGCTGCTCTATCAGGCGCGCATGTTCGGATTGCTGAAAATTTTTGCCATACAGGCAATTGTCCTGTCGATGGCGGTCGCCTGGCAGGCCTATATACAGGATGCGGCCCATCTTTACATTACCGCCGTAATCGCCCTTGTCATGAAGGGGATTGTCATTCCCATGGCGCTGTTCCGCATCGTGCGTAACCTTGGCATTCACCAGAATATAGAGGATGTTGTCGGGGTCGGCATGACCATGCTGGCCGGTGTCGGGCTGACCATTCTGGCGATTATGGTCATCTTTCCGGTCACCACCGGAGAGGTCGGGGTCATCAAGGAGGATCTGGCCTTTGCCTTCGCCATTATTCTGCTTGGCCTGTTGATCATGGTCACCCGGCGCAATGCCGTCAGCCAGATCATCGGCTTTATGTCGCTGGAAAACGGTCTGATCCTTGCTGCCACCGGCGCCCGGGGCATGCCGCTGGTGGTGGAAATCAGCGTTGCCTTTTCGGTGCTGATTGCCTTTTTCGTGTTCGGCCTGTTCCTGTTCCGGATTCAGGAGCGGTTTGATACGATTGATGTTGATAATCTTAACCAGTATCGGGGGGACCGGGAATGAACGACCTCGGCCTTGATATTATTCTGACAACGCCGGTGGTGGCGATTATCCTGCTGCTGGTTCTGCCGGGGCATGGCATGCGGGCCTATACCAATATTGTCGCCTGCTTTGTCGCCTTCCTTGCCGCCTGCTCGCTATTTTACATCAGGCCGGTAAATACGCCGCTTTTCCTGATTGATGAATTCAATATCTATCTGGTGGTGCTGAATACATTCATCGGTTTTACCACCAGCCTGTTCAGCGCCTCCTATATCCGCCATGAGCTGGAGAGTGGTCATCTGACCCCCGGTTTTCTGCGCTTTTACCATGCGATGTATCAGGCCATGCTCGGCGCGATGAGTCTGGCCCTGGTCAGCAACAATGTTGGTCTGATGTGGGTCGGGGTCGAGGTTGCGACGCTCAGCACCGTGGTTATGGTCGGGATTTACCGCACCCGGGAGGCGATAGAGGCGGCGTGGAAATATTTTATTCTCGGCAGCGTCGGCATTGCCCTGGCCTTTTTCGGCACGATCCTGATTTATCTGACCGCCCAGCATATTCTGGGGGAAGGGATGCCCGCCCTGACCTGGACCCGGCTGATGGCCAATGCGGCAAATTTTGATCCGGCCCTGCTCAGTCTGGCTTTCGTCTTTCTGCTGGTCGGTTATGGCACCAAGGTCGGGCTGGCGCCGCTTCATGCCTGGTTGCCCGATGCCCATGCCGAGGGGCCGACACCGATTTCCGCCGTCCTCTCCGGCCTGCTGCTTAATGTTGCCCTCTATGCCGTCCTGCGCTTCAAGATGATCATCGCCGGAAATGACCAGGCTCTGTCCCCCGGCCCGATATTGATGTCGATGGGGCTGGTGTCGCTGATCTTTGCCGCCTTTATGCTCTATCGGCGGCGCGACATCAAACGGCTGTTTGCCTATTCCTCTATTGAGCATATGGGGATCATTACTTTTGCTTTCGGCATGGGCGGGCCGCTGGCCAATTTCGCCGGACTGCTGCATATGACCATGCACAGCCTGACCAAATCGGCGATTTTCTTTGCCGTCGGCAACGTGGCGCAGGCCAAGGGCACCCAGAAACTTGCCGAAATACGCGGGTTGAGCCAAAGCCATCCGCTGCTCGCCTGGGCGCTGGGCCTCGGGGTGCTGGCCATCGCCGGTGTGCCGCCCTTTGGCGTGTTCAAGAGCGAGTTTCTGATAGTGACCTCGACCTTTGCCCGCGAGCCTCTGCTTGCCGGGCTGCTGGCATTCGGGCTGCTGGTGGCCTTTGGCGCGCTGATTATGCGCTTGCAGGGCCTGCTGTTTGGCGAGCCGACCGCCAATGCCGGGCCGGTGACGGCAAGTTCGGTGCCGTTATTCATCCATCTGGCGCTGGTTCTGGTCGCAGGCCTGTATCTGCCGGAAACACTGGTCAGCTGGTTTGAACAGGTTGCGCGATTGCTGGGATAGAAAATATGAAACATAACACACTGGCAGAAAAATTAATAACCGGCGAGGCCGTGGCCCGTCACCACCCCTATCCGCGTTTTGTCCTGACGCCTGAAATGTGGGTTGATGTGGCCCATGACCTTGGCGAAAGCCTTGATATGCTTGGCCTGTGGGCTGACGGGGAACAAGTGCATATGGCCCTGTTCGAGCCATCATCAGATATGTTCGCCGTGGCCTCCGTGACGGTAAAAAATAACCAGTATCCGGCCATCTCCCAATTTCATCTCCCGGCCATGCGGTTCGAGCGAACCATTCAGGACTTGTTTTCTATCGAGGCGAAAGGGCTGCCCGACGGGCGTCCGTGGCTCAAACATGATGATGACAACCCCTATCAATTCCTGCCGGTCGAGGGCGAGGGTCTGCATGAAATCCCGGTTGGTCCGGTCCATGCCGGGATTATCGAGCCGGGCCATTTCCGCTTTACCGCCTTTGGCGAGACCGTGGTGCGGCTTGAGGAACGGCTGGGCTATGCCCACAAGGGCGTGGAAAAACTGCTGGAAGGCCGGGATATAGACGGGGCGGCAAAATTATGCGCCCGGATATCCGGTGACAGTACGGTGGCCTATTCCACCGGCTTTGCCCGGGCGGTCGAAGCGGCGCTGGAGGTT
>JALUWZ010000114.1 GCA_027019205.1 Emcibacter sp. | reverse complement strand
CGCCGCGCCGGTTTCTCCGACGGCAGCGCCCTGACCAGGAACTTGCGTTCGATTTCGATACTGGTTTTGTTGCGGCTGAATAATCCCATGGCTATATCAGCTTTCCAAGGGCGGAAAACAGCCGGTCGACATCGCCCGCCTCATTATAGACATGGGGGGACAGGCGAATGCTGTTGCCGCGAACACTGACATATATTTTCTGTGCCGCCAGTGAGGCCGTCAGCCCTTCCGGCACGGCCCCCCGGAAGGTGAGACCGATAAGATGGGGCGAGCGATGAGCCTTGTCCGCGACCCTCATGCCGAGGGACGCAGCCCGGTCCGCCATCCGGTCAGTCAACGTGGCGAGATAGTCGGCAATCGCGGCCACGCCCCAGTCATTCAGGGTCTCAAGCGCATGGAGAATGATCGGGGTCAGCATAAAATTGCTGCGCTCCCCGACATTGAAGCGCCCGGCCCCCGGCAGATAGTCCGGCTGATAATCCACCAGCCGGGCAAAATTGTCCGACCCCCGGCGGCTGATCCAGCCTTCTTCCAGCGGCACCCCGCCCTGATGGCGCGGCGCGACATAGATAAAACCGTAGCTATAGGGACCCAGCAGCCATTTATAACTGGCGACAATCATAAAATCCGGATCAACATCGCGGACCGAAAAGGGCATAACGCCAAGCGACTGGGTCAGGTCAAGCACCAGTGCTGCGCCATATTTACGGCAGGCCTCCCCCACCCTGACCAGATCAACCTTACTGCCATCGGTCCAGTGGGCCTGGGGGCAGGCGACAATGGCCGTGTCCTGATCAATCGCCGCCATCAACCCCATGGTCCAGTCCCCGTTATCGGGGCGGGCCACCGTTATCACCTCTGCCCCGCAGCCCCGCGCCAGCTGCTGCCACGGATAGACATTGGACGGAAACTGATCCGCCAGCACAATTATTTTCTGTCCCGCAGCCACCGGCAGATTACGGGCAGCAATCGCCATGCCGTAGGATACTGCCGGGATCAGCGCAATATCATCCGCCGCCGCCCCGATCATTTCCGCCATCAATGCACAGGCCCGTTGCGGCGGATCGAAAAAATCCGGGACAGCCGTATTCCACGGCTGCAGCTTCCCGGCCACCGCCTGCGCCCCCGCCTGTGCGGCTTCGGCCAGTATCGGCGTCATATAGGCGGCATTGAGATAGGTCACATCCGCCGGAATATCAAAAAGATGCCTCTTGCAGGTAAAAGCCGGTTGTGAATGCATAAAATCAGTCCTGTAAATTCCCTGTTGCCCGACAGTAGCCCGCCCGGCGAAAGAATATCAAATGATTTTACTTTTTATCCGTTATTTTGCTAGTCTGGGGCCTAACCTGACAGGAGGGCAGACAAGATGAGTATTATTTATCCGATGGGTCTTTTGGCCATCTTCACCTTGCTTTATTCATCAGTGCTGATTACAGGCCGTAACAGGGCCATTAAATCAGGCGATATCAAGCCAGACTATTTTGAGGAACATAATAACGACACCCCGCCGAGCTATGTGCAGAAGGCCACCCGCCACTGGAGTAACCTTTATGAGGTTCCGGTGCTGTTTTACGCGGTATGTGCGGCTATTCTTGCCCTCGGGCTGGATGATCTGGTCTTTACCTGGCTGGCCTACAGCTTTCTGATCTTCCGGCTGCTTCATTCCTTTATCCACACCACTTATAATAATATCTATCACCGGCTCTTGATTTTTGCCTGTGGTC
>JALUWZ010000113.1 GCA_027019205.1 Emcibacter sp. | reverse complement strand
ACGCTATGACGGGTTGATCGAAAAAATGGGCGGTCCGGCAACGGCGGGCATTGGCTGGGCGGCGGGTATGGAACGGCTGGCGGAACTGGTCTCTCCTGACCTCGTGCCGCCGGCGCCACGCCCGGTGGCCATTGTCCCGGTCGGGGCCGGGTGTCAGACCGAAGCCCTGATGCTCGCGCAGAAATTACGGGCGGGCGGGATTGCGGTTGATATGTCTTACCGGGGCAATATGGGCAAACGTATGAAACGGGCCAACAAGCTCCATGCCCGCGCCGCCGTTCTGATCGGTGAGGATGAGCTGGCCCGGGGGGCTGTCACTGTCAAGAATTTTGATGATGGCAGTCAGCATGAGGTCGCGCTTGACAATATAGTGGATTATCTCAAATGATTCCACAGGAACGCCTGCAACAGTTGATTACCCGCCATGCGGAGCTGGAACATATGATGTCGGCGTCGGGCATGTCTTCCCATGAAATTGTCACCATTTCCCGGGAATATGCCGATCTTTCTCCGGTGGTGAAAGCGGCGGGTGACTATCTCGCCATGACCCGGGAAATCGCGGAACTTGAAGAGATGGCAGCTGATCCGGACGGTGATGCGGAAATGAAGGAACTGGCGGAAATGGAACTGCCGGACCTGAAAAAACGCCTGCCCGCGCTTGAGCATGAGGTCGAAATTATGCTGTTGCCGAAAGATGTCGATGACGATAAAAACGCTCTGCTTGAAATCCGCGCCGGGACCGGTGGTGACGAGGCGGCGCTGTTTGCCGGCGACCTGTTTCGCATGTATCAGCATTATGCCCAGACCCGGGGCTGGAAATTCGAGCTTGTCAGCGCGTCGAGCAGTGATGTCGGCGGCTTCAAGGAGGTCATCGTGTCCGTTGCGGGCAAGGGGGTATTTGCCCGGCTTAAATATGAATCCGGCGGCCATCGGGTGCAAAGGGTGCCGGAAACCGAAACCGGCGGGCGCATCCATACCTCGGCGGCGACAGTCGCGGTGATGCCGGAGGTCGAGGAGGTGGATATCACTCTTGAGGACAAGGATATCCGGGTTGATATTTTCCGCGCCAGCGGCCCCGGCGGCCAAAGCGTCAATACCACTGACAGTGCGGTGCGCCTTACCCATATCCCGACCGGAATTACGGTTCAGCAGCAGGATGAAAAATCCCAGCATAAAAACAAGCAGAAGGCGATGAAGGTCCTGATGGCCCGGGTTTATGATGCGGAACGGGCCAAACGCGATGCCGAACGTGCCGCAGACCGCAAGGAACAGGTTGGCAGCGGCGACCGTTCAGGGCGCATCCGGACCTATAATTTTCCTCAAGGGCGGGTGACTGACCATCGGATCAATCTGACGCTGTACAAGCTTGACCAGATATTGGCCGGCGACGGACTTGAAGAGGTTATCACCGCCCTGATTACCGAAGAGCAGGCGGCGCAACTGGCCCGGATGAACGGCTGATCAGCCCGGTTTTTCACTTTTCGGGTCACTTTTCGGAGTATTTTTCAGAGTATTTTTCGGAGAATTTTTCAGGGCCAGGAGAATTTTACTTTTCATCTGGCGGAAATCCCCGGCATATTTTTTGGTCAGGACCAGCTGATCCTTGTTACAGGGGTCTGCCGGGTCGGCCCGCCGATCGGCGGCATCAATACGCTGCCACTGGTCGGCATCAAGGGTAAAATGTTTGTTTTCCGGAAATTTTTGCGGATTTTCATAAAAATAATGCAGAAGGCGGCTGTAGTCCTGGGGACAATAACCGGCCCGTTGCATGATTTTATCCGTCGCCTTGTCAACGTCAAGTTCATGTTCGGTCGCCAGAATATTGGTTCTGTTGACGGAAAAATCATAGGCCTGATTTTTATAGCTGGGCCGGGTAATAGGCTCATCCCGGTTTTCCTGAAAGGTTCCCTTGGCCTCCGGCATGTAGCCCTGATCGGGATATTCCGGCCTGATGGTGGATTTTAAATATTTGCCGAGAGAGGTTTTTTGCCCTTTTTCCTGCCGGGACTTTTTCGGCGGGGTCACCGCATAGCCAAGATTGATATAGGCCGTCAAATGGGCCAGAGTCGCGACCATCTGGTTGATATTTTTGATATCTTTGAGAAAGCCGTAGGACAGGGTAATTGATGAGGGGCTGAGATTTATCCGGCGTTTTTTTCCGGCGACAACATGAATGGCAATGGCCTTGGCCCCGCTGGCCTGCGACAGTTTATTCTGTATGGCCTGCAGAAAGTCAACCTTTCCGGGGTCCTGATTTCCTGCCAGGGCAGGCGCGGTGAGGCAGATAACTGCCGTTGCGGTAAAGGTCATATAATATGACAGGGTGGTAATAATATTTTTACGCATTTTCATCGGGTCTTTCATTATGCTATGAAACAAACCATATCACCTAATGCCGGGTAAAGGAATATGTTAACACTGAAAGAGGTCAGAAAAAAAGCAGTTTGCCTGCTGGAGGGAACAGAAATCAGGACGGCCCGGCTGGATGTAGACCTGCTTCTCGGGATGGCGCTCGGTCTGGACCCGCTGGAGATAATTCTTGATCCTTGCCGGAAAGTTCCGGATCATGAAGCGGCAGCTTTCGCGGCGCTTCTGGCGCGCAGAGCTGCCCGGGAGCCGATGTCACAAATTCTCGGCAAAAAAGCTTTCTGGAGCCTTGAGTTCAAGGTTAGCCGGGATTGCCTGACTCCGCGCCCCGACAGTGAAATTCTGATTGAGTCTGCCCTGAAAGTCATTCCGGACAGAAACAAGTCTCTGAAAATTCTTGATCTTGGAACCGGCAGCGGCTGTCTTTTGCTGTCATTGATGGCGGAATTGCCGGGCAGTCGCGGAGTCGGGGTTGATATTTCCGCCAGGGCACTGATGCTGGCGCAGGATAATGCCGACCGGCTCGGCTTTGGCGACAGATGTGAGTTTATCAAGAGCGACTGGGCCGCGCAATTGCCGCCCTCTGCCGAATTTGACATAATTCTGGCTAATCCGCCTTATATTGCCCCGGCGGAAAGGGCGGGTCTTGACCCGGATGTGCGGGATTATGAGCCGGAGATTGCCCTGTTTGCCGGGGACGGGGGCCTGAAAGAATATAAAAAGCTGGCAAAGATCATTCCGCAATTGATCGCTGTCGGGGGTCATGCTTTTCTGGAAATCGGCTGGCGACAGGGGTCTCGGGTCAGGGATATTTTCAACAAAACCCCTGCAGAAAATATTACGATAATCGCGGATTTGGCCGGTCGGGACCGGTGCATCGCGCTTGATTTCGCCTGATTTGAGCATAAAACCGCTTTTTTCTAAAAATTATGTTGGCATTTTATCGGGATAAGGCTACTGTAGCCCTGCTCCTTAAGGAGTATAAGGGTCCGGAAGAATTGTTGAAAATACTATCCGGCAACATAAACCCCAGATATTTTTATATTTGAAAAAGGTAACCGCTGTCAGGCAGGATGGGTGACATAGTATAATGTGACGTTGCCCTGTCAGGATCAGCCCATATTTAGCGTAGTTTTCATGAAACAAAACCAGAATACCCGGCAGAACAGGCAGGGTCGATCAAATCAGTATAATAATCAGAAACGTCCCGGCAAGAGCCGCCATAACAACAACCGCAATCAGCAGCCCAATACGGCAAACCGGCAGATAGACAGTCGCGGGCCGGGCGGAAATCAGCGCGGTAATGCCAAACAGCTATATGAGAAATATAAACTGATGGCCCAGGAGAAGCGGGCCTCGGACCGGCTCGAATCTGAATCACTCAGCCAGCATGCGGATCATTATTACCGGGTTTATGCTGAATTTGCTGCTGCAGAAGCCGCCAGCCAGCTTGCCCGGGAACAAGCAAAGGAACAAGCGAAGGAACAGCAGGCCAAGGAACAGCAGGCCAAGGAACGGCAGGCAAGGGAACAGGCAAAGCAGGCTCAGGCAGAGGCCGAACGCCGGGCCAATTCCAGTGACCGGGAATCCCTGCCGAATACAGCCGGCATGGCGGAACAACCGCCTCTGCCCATATCCCCGGAACAGCTGTCAGAAGCCCTTCCGAAAAAGACATCTCCGGAAAAACCCCCTCGAAAACCCCGCCGGACGATAAAGAAAAAACTCACGGAAGAGGAAGATATCAAGGCCCCCGACAGCCTGTGAGCAACAGCTGATCTGTCAATTTTTCCAGAAACTCTCCGGCCCCCTTGTGTGGCAATAATACCACATTATATATAGGGTATATTATTGCTTTACAGGAGTTAGAGGGACATGGATTTTGAAAAATATACCGACCGTACCCGGGGCTTTATTCAGTCAGCCCAGGGCTATGCCATACGCGAAGGCCATCAACGCTTTACGCCGGAACATATACTGAAAGTCATTCTTGAGGATGATGAGGGTCTGGCCGCCAACCTGATGACGGCGGCGGGGGCCGATGCCAGGGCGGCCATACGCGCCGTAGAGGCCGAGGTGCTGGCCTATCCAAAGATAGAAGGCAGTGGAGCCGGACAATTATATCTTGCGCCGGAAACTGCCAAATTATTTGAAAATGCCCGGGAAATTGCCAAAAAGGCCGGGGATGATTTTGTCACCGTGGAACGGATGCTGCTGGCCCTTGTGCTGGCCAAAGGGACCAAATCTGCAGAAATATTAAAGGATGCCGGGCTGACGGCGCAAAATCTGAATGCGGCGATCAATGAAATCCGCAAGGGTCGGACGGCGACCAGCGCGTCCGCCGAAGACAGCTATGATGCGCTGAAAAAATATGCCCAGGATCTGACACAGGCGGCCCGCGACGGCAAGCTTGACCCGGTGATTGGCCGGGATGAGGAAATCCGCCGGACGATTCAGGTCCTTTCGCGGCGGCGCAAAAACAACCCGGTCCTGATTGGCGAGCCGGGGGTTGGCAAGACGGCGATTGTCGAGGGGCTGGCCCTGCGTATTATCGACGGCGATGTGCCGGACAGCCTGAGCCACAAGCGGGTGATGGCGCTGGATATGGGCACCTTGGTCGCCGGGGCGAAATATCGCGGGGAATTTGAAGAACGGCTCAAGGCGGTATTACAGGAAGTCTCGGCCTCTGACGGTGAGGTTATCCTGTTCATCGATGAAATGCACACCATCGTCGGGGCCGGAGCCTCCGAAGGCTCGATGGATGCCTCCAACCTGCTCAAACCGGCACTGGCGCGGGGGGAATTGCATTGTATCGGCGCGACGACCCTGAATGAATATCGCAAATATGTTGAAAAGGACGCGGCTCTCGAACGGCGCTTTCAGCCGGTGATGGTGGTTGAGCCAACGGTGGAAGACACGATTTCCATCCTGCGCGGTCTCAAGGAAAAATACGAGCTTCATCATGGCATCCGCATTACCGACGGGGCGACGGTGGCGGCGGCGGTGCTGTCAAACCGTTATATCAATGACCGGTTTCTGCCCGACAAGGCCATTGACCTGATGGATGAGGCGGCGTCGCGCATCAAGATGGAGGTTGACAGCAAACCGACCGCCCTTGATGAACTGGACCGCAAAATTATTCAGCTGAAGATCGAAAAGGAAGCCCTCGGCAAAGAGAAAGACGCCGCATCGAAAGAGCGTCTGGAAAAGCTTGACAAGGATCTCGGCGAACTCGAACAGAAATCGGCCAGCCTGACTGCTCAATGGACCCTTGAAAAGGACCGGATTGCCGGGGATGTCAAAATCAAGGAACAGCTTGACCAGGCGCGGATAGAACTGGAACAGGCCGAACGGCGCGGCGATCTGGCCCGGGCCGGGGAACTGGCTTACGGCATCATTCCAAAGCTTGAGCAGGCGCTTGAGGTTGCGGAATCGCCGGCGGAGACAGACGGCAAAAACCAGCTTCTGAAAGAAGAGGTCAGCGCGGCTGATATTGCCGCCGTGGTCAGCCGCTGGACCGGGATTCCGGTGGACAAGATGCTTGAAGGCGAGCGCGACAAGCTGGTCCATATGGAAGAAAATCTCGGACAGCGGGTGATCGGCCAGAATGAGGCGATCAAGGCGGTGTCTGCCGCCGTGCGTCGCGCCCGTGCCGGGTTGCAGGACAAGAATCGTCCGATCGGCTCCTTTCTGTTCCTCGGCCCCACCGGGGTCGGCAAGACCGAACTGACCAAGGCACTGGCAGAATTTCTGTTTGACGACGAACATGCCATGGTGCGGATTGATATGTCGGAATTTATGGAAAAACACGCAGTGGCCCGGCTGATTGGCGCCCCGCCCGGCTATGTCGGGTATGAGGAAGGCGGCGTTTTGACCGAGGCCGTGCGCCGCCGCCCCTATCAGATTGTCCTGTTTGACGAGGTTGAAAAAGCCCATCCGGATGTGTTCAATGTGCTGCTGCAGGTGCTGGATGATGGCCGGCTGACCGATGGTCAGGGCCGGACGGTCGATTTCACCAATACGCTGATCATCCTGACCAGTAATCTTGGCAGCGATGTGCTGGCCGGGCTTGAGGATGATCAGGATGTTGAGGCGGTCCGTGGTCTGGTGATGGAACATGTCCGCGCCGCCTTCAGGCCGGAATTCCTCAACCGGCTTGATGAAGTGACCCTGTTTCACCGGCTGGCCCGGTCTGATATGCACGGTATTGTCGATATTCAGCTGCGTCATCTGGAAAAGCTGCTGGCGGACCGCAAGCTTAAGATTGATCTGGATATAAGCGCCAAGGACTGGCTCGCCCATGCGGGCTATGATCCGGTTTACGGCGCCCGGCCCCTGAAACGGGTAATCCAGCGTTCGCTGCAGGACAAGCTCGCCACCCTGATCCTCGAAGGCAGGGTTCAGGACGGTGATACCGTAAAGGTGACCGCCGGGGCGGACGGGTTGAACCTTTCGGTGTGATTATTCTGCCGTTACGTCCAGTTTTATTGGCGTAACGGCATTGAATAGAGGATGTTCTTTCTGTATTGTTGTCGGGGTAAGCCATTATTGGATGACATGAAAAAATATCTGAAAGAACTTCCTCTCCTTATTCTTGTTCTGTTTTTTTTGAACACACAGTTTTTCCCTGTAATGTTGAGATTTACGGATATTGGCTATAACAGGATTTCAGTTATAGTGTTTTTAGTCGTATTGCCAATTACTGTTCTCGTAAGATCACTGTTATTCAAGAATATAAGTTTGAAAATTATCGGCGTTATATCTTTCATACCAATCGTCTGTGTGTCTGCTTTTGTGTTAATTATAATGGGTGTGGACTATAATCATTATGTAGAGAATAAGTATGATTCATCATTTAGCAAAATTAGTGATGTAAAAGCCAAAGGATATAATTACCGGTTATATATATGATTGTGGGGCGTTATGTACCTGGATGCTAATTCTGAGGAAAGAACGGACATTGGGATTGGGCATCAAATCTGTCGAACCGGTTTATAGAAAACCTGATGCAAGGGAAGGCTCCCTGACTATAGTCGATCATAACATTCTGGAATTGCGGATTGAGCCTTTGGATAAAGGGGGCAAAATAGAAACATTTACCTATAATATCAGGTGATTGTTATTGCAGGTTTTTTTAAATTTAAGCTCTTTCTTCTACCAGGTATTTTGAGGCAGGCAAAAATATTTTAATAATACAAATATTTGACATCAATGATATCATTGATTACGATGACATCGTACAGGAGTGTATATAATGGCAAATATTACCATTCGTAATCTTCCGGGGGAGACCAAGGAAAGCTTAAGGGTTCAGGCGGCTAAATCGGGAGTTTCCCTTGAGGCCTATGCCCGGTATATTTTGCAGCAGGCGTCAAATTCAGATTTCTCTCCCCCTCTGGATATCCTGAAACTGGCCAATAAATATTTTAGCGGTGGCGTCGAGCTGAAGCTCCCGGATCGTGGTTCTGCGCGCGGGACGGCAGAATTCGAGTAATGATAATACTTGACACCAATGTCATTTCCGAGCTGATGAAGCAAAAACCTGATCCGGCAGTGTCGGGATGGATTGCCGGACAAACGCCAATGAAGCTGGCAATTACGGCGATTGCAATTGCCGAGATTCAAAGAGGTATCTTGCGCTTGCCCGAGGGAAAGCGCCGTCAAAAGCTTGGCAATAACTTTACTCACTTTATTGAAGAGGCCTTCAGAGGCCGTATATTGTCTTTCGACGAACGGGCAGGTTATATCTATGGCGACATCGCCTCACAAAGAGAGAAAGCAGGATTTAATGTTGATCCGGTGGATTTGATGATTTCCGCCATTGCAAAAAGCCATAATGCCGCAGTAGCAACGAGAAATATCAAGGATTTCAAGGATTGCGGAATCAGGCTGATCAACCCGTGGACAGAAATCCATCCTCATTAACAAGGGCAGTATCAGGGTGCGGCCAATATCAGAGGTGGCTCGGGTATATTTAATGCCATTTTCTCATTCGAGGTCAGCAGGATATTATGCTTCCGGGCCAGAATCTGCCGGTCAATATCCCCGGCGAGGGTGAGGAATTTTTGCTTGTCCCGGCCCGCAAGCCGGATGCCGGTGGGAATTTTCAGGCTTAGGGGATTAACCTGTCGGCCATTGACCAGCACTTCATAATGCAGATGGCGCCCGGTCACCCGGCCCGTGGCCCCGACATAGCCGATAATCTGGCCCTGCTTGACCCGTCTGCCGCGTTTGATGCCCCGGCCATAGCGGCTCATATGGGCGTAGGCGGTTTTATAGGTGCCGTTATGGCGGATACGGACATAATTGCCATAGGAGCCATAGCGTGACGCCCGCTCGACAATGCCGTCCCCGGCGGCCATGATCGGGGTGCCGGTCGGGGCACTGAAATCCAGCCCTTTATGCATGCGGGTATAGCCGAGCACCGGATGCTTTCTCATACCGTAATGGGACGACAGCCGGGCGCCCTCAATCGGGGTTTTCATCAGCATCCTTCGGGCGCTTTTGCCGTCCGCATGGAAATAGTCGGCAAATTGCGCCCCCGCCGGCTTATAACGATACAGGCTGACCGGCCTGCCATGCAGGGTCAGTCTGGCATAAAGGATATGTCCTTCCTCAACTCGGCGGCCATCTTCGGATATTTTGCGCTGGTATAATATTTCAAATCTGTCTCCCCGGCGAATTTCACGCTGGAAATCGACGTCAAAGCTGAAAATGCGGATCATGTCAACAATGACACGGTTGGGCAGACCTTCGCGGGCAGCAGACAGGAACAGGCTGTCATCAATAACCCCTTCAACATGGCGGGTTAATTTTATCGAGGGTAAAGTCTGTAAAGTGGCGCTAAAATGGTCGTCTGTGCGACTGACCCGGATCATATGGTCAAAATCTTTTTGCATATTCAGACCAGTGAGTCGGCCATCCGAATCATAGGCCGCCTGTAATTTCTGGCCAATCTGGAGCTTTCGCATATCAAAATAACCGGACAGGGCGTTAATCGCCTTATAGGCATCCCACCGGCTCGCGCCGCTTTTGACCAATATATCCATCATGCCCTGACCGCGTTTTATTCTGACGTCCTTAAGATCTGGCTCCGCTGCCTCGGGGGCAACAGGCACAAGATTATCTGACGGGCTGTAATTGGCACTGTCGAGATATTCTTCTTTCAGCGAAAGCGCCGGAACGGGGGCCGTCTTCTGTATCCCGGGATCAGACATGTTAAACATACTGCCCAACAGCACGCCGCCAACAAAAAGCGCCACCCCGATAAGAAGCGGTGCTTTTTTGTCAGGCCGGGGCAGCTTTGGAAGTATATTTTTAAGCCGGATTAACAGCGATTCTCTGCTATGCATATATGCTTTCTAATCAATATTGACAAATTTCAGGTTAAAAATGACGATAGTTGGATGATATGTCAAATGGCAGGAAATATTTTATGAGGATTTTTAAGTATTAACCCGGCATAACCCCTTTAATATATTGAAAAAACTGCAGAAGTCTGCGGTTGCTAAAAAAATGTCAAAAAAATGTAATTTTCCTGTTTACAAGGGCGGGAGTAGCTCCTATAACCCGCTTCACCAAATCCAAAGGGTTGGCTTTACGGCTCCGGCGGACTTATTAAATCCAAAGGGTTGGCTTTATGCCTCCGGCGGACTTATTAAATCCAAAGGGTTGGCTTTATGCCTCCGGCGGACTTATATTTTAAAACAACAAATCGTTGTTGTTTTAAAATAACGTTCTTTGACATTGTAGATTGAAAGAGAGAAGTAGGCAGCGGTCTTTGAATTCCTGGACTGTTGTTTATTTAGAACTGAGTTTTAAGTAAAGACAGGATCGGGATATTGATCATGTTTACTTGATT
>JALUWZ010000112.1 GCA_027019205.1 Emcibacter sp. | reverse complement strand
TGTTTTCTTCCAACGATAAAAAAACAAGCCCTGAGTCGGCAGATATTAATTTGCACTACCCAGGATTACGGTGACAGTAACCGAATTAAATAGTTGTATTGAAGTCCATTTGTTCAGGCGTTGAGGCGGGCTGACGCGTGCCGCATCAAAGGACCTCGCGGATTAATCCCCCATATCCCGGTTGACCCGGTCGAGGATTTCTGCGCGGTTTTCATCGGCGATCAGGGCGGACAGGACTTTCCAGAAGCCCCTGACCGAGTCATTTCCGGCTTTTTCAAAGGCCCTTAACATATGCGCCTTTTGATGTTCGGCGATATTGCTGAGCAGTTCCTCGCCATGATCTGTCAGATAGAGTAGACGCTGTCGGCGGTCGCGGGCGCCAATATCCTGCCGGACATAGCCCTTTTCCACCAGCATGCCCAAAACCCGGGACAGGCTTTGTTTGGTGATGTTGAGAAGTTTCAGCAATTCCGCCACCTTCATGCCCGGATTGCGACTGACAAAATGTAGAACCCGGTGGTGGGCGCGGCCAAAACCGTATTTTTGCAGCATGTCATCGGGCCAGCTGATGAAATCACGATAACCGAAATACAGAAGCTCCATGCCTTTCAGGAATTTCTGGTGGTCAGAATGCTTTTTTACCTCAAAAAATATGTCAGTCATGTTGACATATTTAAATTATAATGTTACTAAGATCAAGCAATATGTGAAATATTATTATATTAGAGGTTCCGAAATGTCATCCACAGGATTCGACGACCGTGACGGCGTCATATGGTTTAACGGGGAATTGATCCCATGGCGCGACGCCAAAGTCCATATCCTGAGCCATGCGCTTCATTATGCCAGCAGTGTATTTGAAGGCCAGCGGGCCTATGGTGGCGAGATTTTCAAACTTCGCGACCATTCACAGCGCCTGATCGAGTCGGGCCGTTACCTCGGCTTTGACATCCCCTACAGCCTTGAGGAGATTGATCAGGCGGCGATAGATGTTGTCGCGGCAAATGGCCTGACGGATGCCTACGTCCGTCCGGTGGCGTGGCGCGGGTCCGAGATGATGGGGGTGGCGACCAAGGGGTCGAAAATTCATTTTGCCGTTGCCGCGTGGGAATGGCCGTCCTATTTTGGCGAGGAAGCGCGGCTCAAGGGCCTGCGGCTTGAAATTTCCAAATGGAAACGCCCGTCTGCGGAAACCGAGCCGGTTTTTGCCAAGGCCGCCGGGCTTTACATGATCGCCTCCCTGAGCAAGGATGCCTCCATGGAACATGGCTATGATGATTCGCTGATGCTGGATTACCGGGGCCAGGTTGCCGAGGCTACAGGGGCCAATATTTTCTTCCTGAAGGACGGGGTGCTGCATACGCCGACCCCCGATTGTTTCCTTGACGGGATCACCCGCCGCACGGTGATAGAGCTGGCAAAAAAACGCGGGATAGAGGTCATTGAGCGCGCCATCATGCCGGAAGAAATGGCAGATTTTGAACAGGCCTTCCTGACCGGTACGGCGGCGGAGGTTACGCCGCTTTCCGAAATCGGCCCCTATAATTTTATCGTCGGTGATGTCTGCAAGACTATGATGACGGATTATGACAATCTGGTTAACCGGCGTTAGAGTCCTTTTTAACCGGCAGAATGGTCGGATCAACCAGCCCGGCGGAAATAACATATTTCGCCCCCTCATCCGGGGTCATGTCGAGATGGATAATATCCTTTTTCGGGACAAATAGCAGAAAACCCGATGTCGGGTTGGGGGTGGTTGGCAGAAAGACATTGATAACGTCATCGTTAAGCTTTGACTGGATTTCACCGCTATTTTCCCCGGAAATAAAGGCAATCGCCCACAGACCCCTGCGCGGATATTCGACCAGAACCACTTCCTGGAAACTGCCGGTATTTTCAGAGATTACCGTCTCGAAAATCTGTTTCAGGGTATTGTAAATGCTTCTGATAACCGGCATGCGGTTGAGGATTTTCTCACCAATGCGGATCAGGGTCCGCCCGAGGAAATTGGCGGCAAAAAATCCCAGAAGGGTCAGCAGAATAAACAGGAAAACCAGACCGGTTCCGGGAATGGGAAAGGGCAGATAGGTTTCCGGATTATAGATCGCCGGGATCAGCGGTTTGACATTGCGGTCAATCAGTTCAATGAAGGCCACCGCCAGATAGATGGTAATCCCGACCGGAGAGGCGACAACAAGTCCGGTCAGGAAGTAGGTCCGGATGCGCTGTAAAAAGTTTTTCTCGGTTTTGTGCGGTTCGGTATCAGGCATATGGTTCGGTTCCGGAATCTGGTGTAAGTTATTATCATTCCTAGAGAGTTACTGTGGCAGGAATATGTCTATGACAGGTCTTTGGAGAACATGCGATATTTCTTGTAACGCCAGCAGCCGATGGTTTCCAGCATTTTGGACAGGCGGGTATTATCCTCCAGCACCCAGGACAGCTCCGCATGGGTGGCGCCAATCCCGGAAATATGCGCCCGGCTTACCTCAATCAGGGCAAAGGCCATGGCGCCACCGGTCACTGTATTCTGAAATTCTTTTCTGACCCCCATCAGCGGTACCCTGACGGTTTTAAAGGCCGAACGTATTTTCAGCCGCCATAACAGCTTGAATATGCCGGTGGGCAGCAGGCGGCCATCCAGATCGGCAACCATCTCATTCAGGTTGGGCAGGGTTACCATCATCGCTTTTGGCACCCCGTCATATTCGGCAATATAGGTGAAATCAGGCCGGATCAATAATTTCAGATCCTTGATGGTCTGTTTCAGTTCAGCCTCGGTCAGGGGCAGCGCCATCCAGTTGTCGGACCAGGCATCATTATAAATATCCAGAATGGTTCTCATATCCTGATCAAAATTCTTCATATTGATCCGGCGCAGTTTGAGCTTGCCGTCGCGCATGCTGCGTTTGATCATTTTATCAATTGCCGGCGGCAGGACATCCTCGTCAATCTTCAGGTAAAAAGCCCATAAATCCTTTTCCTTGACCATGCCATATTCTGTTACCAGATCCTGAAAATAGGGCAGGGCGTGATTCATCATCAGGCTCGGCGGGGTGTCAAACCCGTCAACCAGCATCCCGGTTTCCTCATTGATCGACAGGCTGAAAGGACCGACAAGCTTTGTGCGGCCCTCGGCCCTTAACCAGGCACAGGCCGTATCCAGCAGGGCGTGGGCGACCTCGCGGTCATCTATGCAATCAAAAAAGCCGAAATGGCCGATTTTCTCATGGTGATATTGTTCCACCAGATCGTCAATCTGCGCGGTGATCCGCCCGACAGTCTCCCCGTCTTTGCGGGCCAGCCACATTCTGGCCCTCGCATGCTGGAAATAGGGGTTCTTTTTCCGGTCGAGAATTTCCATCCGTTCCATAATCAGCGGCGGCACCCAGTTGGGATCGTCCTTGAATATGGCCCAGGGCAGTTTGACAAACTGTTTCAGTTCAGCCTTGTTTGTTACCTCGATAATGGTGACAGGTGACGTCATATAATTTTCCTTCAGGGGGTCATTCCTCGGTAAGCAGGAGAAAACTCGTCCCGGCAAAAGCGAACAGGACGAAGGGCAACCATGCCGCGATAAGCGGCGGCAGGGCGCCATATTGACCGAGCGCAATAAAAAGATTGTTGATAACAAAAAAGCCGAACCCCATGGCCCCGGTCAGGGCAATACGGCCAAACAGATTACCCCCACGATGCAATCCGAATGCCGCAAGCCCTGCAAGCAGGGGCATCAGCAATGTGCTTAAGGGCGCGACAAATTTCTGATAGAGCATCGTTTCAAAAGCGGCGGTATCATGGCCTTCTTTTTTCAATTGGGCAATGGCGGTACGCAGGCGTTGAAGCGTGGCCTGCTCGGGTTTCAGGGCCTGAATGATAAAGCGTTCCGGCGGGATGCTGGTCTCCCAGACAAGATTTTCCATCGGCGTCACTTTCAGCGTCTTGATATTGAATTCCTTTACCTCGAACATGGTCCATTTGCCATCGCGGTACACGGTAAAATCCGCCTTGATCAGGGACGTGATATGCATATCCTTGTCGCGGATATACTGGGTTACTTTATCCAGCAGCAGAATACTGCCATTGCGGCTGGCCTTTTCCGCCTTGATCAGGTTATTGCCGTCATTGACCCAGGTATTGTAAACTGTGTCCGGGGCGGGTGGCAGGTTGGCGGCATACTTATTTTCCTGCCAGTTCCGCAGCTCCGCCCGGGCCGGAATGGAAACCGTTTCGGCAAAAATAAAATGCAGGCAGGCAATCAGCAGGGAGACCATAATCATTGGTGTGATAATCCGGAAGGCCGACCAGTAGGAGGCCTTCATAACGACGATCTCGCTATGGACATTAAGAGACGCCAGACACATGATGGCTGACAGGAGGGCGACGAAGGGCGAGAACAGGGACAGCAGGGTTGGTGTTCTGAGCGTGATATAGCGCCAGAGGTCGCCATATACCGCGCCTTTGCCAGCCAGAATTTCATCAGATTCTGACAGAAGATCAAGCATTTGCAGAGTTGCGACCAGACCAAGCAGAATGAATATATAGCGGGTGGCAAACAGCTTGGCGATATAGATATCCATCACACCCGGATTAAATAATCCCGTCAGATGGTCTGAATATCTGATAAATCTTTCCATGTTAATTCTCTGCCTTTAACCGTCTTATCATGCGGCTCATGGCCTCGACCATAACGTCATAGATGATTTCAATATTGCGCAGCGGCAGGCCGCCGACCTTATAGGCACCAATATAATACAGCCTCGCAGTGAGCAAGATGAAAAATAGCGTTGGCAGCCAGATGACCAGCCAAGGAGAAACCTCCCCCGATGCAGAAAAATCAAGCCCGAATTCGAGAATCTTGTGATAGACCAGCAGGATAACCACTCCGACGGTAATCCCGAGCGCCCGGCCTGATCTTTTTGCCACAAGGCCGAGAGGAACGGCGAGGAATGGCACAATCAGAATGGACAGGGCGCGGGCGATGCGGGCATTAATGGTGGCGATGATTGCCGGGTTATCGCTGGTGCGGGCCTTCCACAGCTCCAGAATAGTCATTTCCTGGGCCTCTATGCCCCGATCCCGGAAATGGGCAAAATTCGGCACATCAATCGGCAGGTCATGCATGTCAAAATTTATGATATTCGGGCGGCTCTGATTCATGTCCAGATCAATAAGGGTGCCCTTGTAAAGCCTGAGGATAAGAAAGCGTTTGTCGGGGGTAACAAAAAAATTGCCCCTTTCGGCATTAATCGACTGAATGCGCCCGTCGGCAGATTCCTTCTGGGCAAATATGTCAATCAGTTCCCGGCCCGAATCCCGTGACTGTTCAATTCTCAGGGTCAGGCCATCGCCGAGCGGGGTAAATTCCCCGGCCTTGATACTGGCCCCGAGCGCCCCGCTACGGATGTCAAACACCAGATTTTGATATGTGTAGCGGCTATAGGGCTGGACAAAGCCGACAATGATTATATTGACCACAAGCAGGAAGGTCGCGATATAGAGGCTCGGCACAATCAGCCGGTTAAGGCTCATGCCCGTTGCCATCAGCGCATCAAGTTCACTATTCAGGGCCATTTTCCGCACGGCGAGCAAAACCCCGAGGAACATCGACAGTGGCAGGACAAGGGTCAGATATTGCGGCATCAGGTTGCCAAGCATGCGCCAGACAATATCAATCGGCCCGCCCTGATTGATAACAAAATCAAAAAGACTGAGCATTTTTTCCAGCAGCAGCAGCAAGGCGGAAATCCCCAAAGTCACCACCAGAGGCAAAATAGTCTCCCGTAATATATATTTATCAATTATTTTTGGCATCTGGTGTCTTTAGCTCTGGATTTCATCCACTTTCATATCTATAGCTTTTAAGGTCTTTATAAGGCCATGGATAAAAAGACGCAAAAGAATTGACATAAATAGTGGAAGTGCAGTTGGGAATTATTGCCATATTAAGCAGCCCGTCCTCCTTTAGTGGCAGTGACGAGATGGAAAAGATCCGTAGCGTGATTTCTGCCGGTAGCGGGATATTCCATTACGAGGTTGAAAAACATAAAGATATAGCCGAAGCTCTGACCAGATTTCAGCAGGCGGATGTAGAGGCGATTGTTATTCTTGGCGATCGGGCGCTGACCTCCGCGACCTTTGAACATATCATTGAAAAGGATATGTTGAGGGGGGCAGACATTCCGCTGGCGATCCTGCCGGCGGGCGATAATAATATAATCGCGGAAAATCTCGGGACCACTATGTCGACGCCGCATGAGGCCTTGAGAATTCTGCTGCAACGACATCAAAAGGGCAATTTACTGGACAAGGTTACCGGCTATCCACTGATCAGGCTCGAAGGCGTCAGGGGGGTCGGCTGTCTTTACGGGCTGTTTTTCTGCGCCGGGGAGGTGATCAGACAGAAAAACCTGTTCTGCGGCAAAATATCGCCAAAGGGATTGTTTTCCCGCTTTCGCAACTGGCTGAATATCATAACCCTGATCCGCAAGGGCTGGCAGAGGGCCATGGGCAAAAACAGTCTGGAAGACGCCATTCGCATCAACCGCAATCAGCGCGGCGCGGTGGTCGGTCATTTTTTTATGGTACTGATCACCACGCTGGACAAACTGTTCAGGGGGGTCTCAATCGGACAGGAAAAAGGCCATAACAAGGCCCATTTCATCAGTGTCGAGAATACACCGAAGGCTGTTCTGGCAACCGGCAGGCTGATGCTGCGCGGCAATTATAACGGCATAGATCATGTGGGTAATATTATCGCCGAAATCCAGCATGCAAGGCTGGTACTGGACCGGCCCTTTATGCTTGACGGCAGCCTGTACGAGGCATCTGGCAGCGGCGAAATATTTATCACCCTGACCAGTCATCTGAAATTTATCAGGTTTTAGGCGATTAAATCAAGCACGCCAATGATTTCTGCCAGGCGGTCACGGGTTTTGATTGACTGCAACAGCTGCGCTTCGTCCCCGGCATCATTGACATCCTCATTGGCATCCTTCAACTGGGCTTCGAGCGCTTCCCGGTCAACGTCTGCCAGCGGGGTTGCTTCCTCGGCGAGGATTGTCAGGCCTTCCGGGTTAACCTCGGCAAAGCCGCCACGGACCAGAAGCCTGTCCGGCTCGCTGCCGTCGTTATGAACCTCCAATATGCCGGTCCGCAGGGTTGATACCACTGGCGCATGACCGGTCAATACACCAAAATCACCATCACCCCCCGGCACGACAACCATGTCAACATCCCGGGACATCAGTAGCCTTTCCGGTGAAACAAGTTCGAAATGTAACTTATCTGCCATTTCAGTCCCTTTTGCTAAGCTTATGCGGCTTCTGCGGCCATTTTCTGGGCCTTGGCGACGGCTTCTTCGATGCCGCCAACCATCAGGAAGGCTGCTTCGGGCAGATCATCATGTTTGCCGTCAAGAATCTCCCGGAAGCTTTTTATGGTATCTTCCAGCTCAACAAATTTGCCGGGCATATTGGTGAAAACCTCGGCCACATGGAAGGGCTGCGACATGAAACGTTCGATCTTGCGCGCCCGGGCCACGACGATCTTGTCGTCTTCGGACAGCTCATCCATGCCGAGAATGGCAATAATATCCTGCAGGGATTTATATTTCTGCAGGATTTCCTGCACCTCGCGGGCAACGGCATAATGTTCTTCACCCACGACCTCGGCAGAGAGGATGCGCGAGGTGGAATCAAGCGGGTCAACCGCCGGATAAATACCTTTTTCCGAAATCGCCCGGTTCAGCACCGTGGTCGCATCCAGATGGGCAAAGGATGTCGCCGGTGCCGGATCGGTCAGGTCATCGGCAGGCACATAAATTGCCTGCACAGAAGTGATCGAGCCTTTGTTGGTCGAGGTAATGCGTTCCTGCAACGTCCCCATATCGGTTGCGAGTGTCGGCTGATAGCCCACCGCAGACGGGATACGCCCGAGCAGCGCCGATACCTCGGCCCCGGCCTGGGTAAAGCGGAAGATATTATCAACAAAGAACAGCACATCCTGTCCCTCGACATCACGGAAATATTCCGCAACCGTCAGGCCGGACAGGGCGACACGGGACCGCGCTCCGGGCGGCTCGTTCATCTGGCCGTAAACCAGCGCCACTTTTGATTTGTCGCCTTCAAGATCAATCACTTCCGATTCAATCATTTCATGGTAGAGGTCGTTGCCTTCGCGGGTTCGTTCCCCGACACCGGCGAATACTGAATAGCCGCCGTGACCCTTGGCAATATTATTGATCAGTTCCATGATCAGCACCGTCTTGCCAACCCCGGCACCGCCGAACAGGCCGATCTTGCCGCCCTTGGCATAGGGGGCCAGCAGATCAACGACCTTGATGCCGGTTACCAGAATTTCCGATTCAGTTGACTGGTCGGCAAAGGCCGGGGCCTCCGCATGGATTGGCGCCACCTGTTTTGTGCCCATGGGACCGCGTTCATCAATCGGCTCGCCGATCACATTCATGATGCGACCCAGGGTTTCCGGGCCGACCGGAACCGAAATCTGGGTGCCGGTATCAGAAACCGGATTGCCGCGCACCAGACCGTCCGTGCTGTCCATCGCAATGGTCCGGACCACATTCTCGCCGAGATGCTGGGCCACTTCGAGAACAAGGCGGTTGCCGTTGTTATCGGTTTCAAGGGCTGAAAGAATAGCCGGTAATTCGTTATCGAACTTGACATCGACAACGGCCCCGATCACCTGGGCAACATGTCCAATATTTTTTGTCGTCATTTTATCTCAACTTTCGCTTTCAATAATTCTGTCTTAAAGTGCCTCGGCACCTGAAATAATTTCAATCAGTTCATTGGTAATCACCGCCTGACGGGTCCGGTTATAGGTCGTCCGCAGGCTGTCAATCATATCCCCGGCATTGCGGGTCGCACTGTCCATGGCGGTCATGCGCGATCCCTGTTCACTGGCGGCATTCTCCAGCAAGGCCCGGAAAAGCTGGACTCCGACATTGCGCGGCAACAGCTGGTCGAGTATCTCGTTCTCGTCCGGTTCATAGTCATAGGCCGCGCCGCCAAGATCGGTCACATTATCCGCATCATAGGAGGCCGGGATCAATTGTTGCACGGTGACAATCTGGGTCAGGGCGGACTGGAACTTGGCATAAAACAACGTGCATATGTCAAATTCTTCCGCCTCGAAAGCCGACAGAAGATAATCGGTCACGGGGCCGGCATCGGCAAAGCCAAGATGTTTGACATGGGACATGTCAAAATGCCTGGCCATCCGGGTGCCAAAATCCCGGCGTAGCGACGCCGCGCCCTTTTTGCCGATGGTGACGATTTTGACGTCTTTATCCTCGGCAATCAGGTGGTTAATTCTCGCCCGGGCCGCCTTGACAATATTGGTGTTGAAGCCGCCGCAAAGTCCGCGTTCGGATGTTGCGACCACGACAAGGTGACGTTTGTCACTGCCACTTCCCGCCAGAAGTTTCGGGCCGCCGACCTGTCCAACCATGCTGGAGGCCAGAGAGGCCAGAACATTTTCCATCCGTTCCGCATAGGGCCGGGCCGCTTCTGCCGCTTCCTGGGCGCGGCGCAGCTTTGACGCCGCCACCATTTTCATGGCTTTGGTGATCTTCTGCGTTGATTGGACGCTGGCGATCCGGTTTCTGAGGTCTTTAAGGTTAGCCATATTGACTGTTCCTGAAAATAAGCTAGACGAAATTCTTCACAAGATTTCCGAGAATATCCTTCAATTTGGCCTCGGTCTCGTCAGAAACCTTGCCGTCAACATTTATTGTCTCAAGAACCTGTTCATGCTTTGCGTGCATTTCGGCAATCAGGGTAGATTCAAAGCGACCGACATCGGTAACGGCTATTTTATCAAGATAACCCTTCACCCCGGCGAAGATCGACACCACCTGTTCAGCCACCGACATCGGCGAATATTGCGCCTGTTTCAGCAGTTCGGTCAGCCTTGCACCACGATTAAGCAAATTCTGGGTCGCGGCGTCAAGGTCGGAACCAAACTGGGCAAAGGCGGCCATTTCGCGGTACTGGGCGAGTTCGAGCTTGATTGAGCCGGACACCTGTTTCATCGCCTTGACCTGGGCGGCGGACCCCACACGTGACACGCTGAGGCCGACATTGATCGCCGGTCTGATCCCCTGATAGAATAATTCGGTTTCGAGGAATATCTGACCATCGGTAATCGAGATCACGTTGGTCGGGATATAGGCCGACACGTCACCGGCCTGGGTTTCAATGATCGGCAGTGCGGTCAGCGACCCG
>JALUWZ010000111.1 GCA_027019205.1 Emcibacter sp. | reverse complement strand
CAAGGCGGAACAGGTTGAGGCGGTGGCGATCTGCTTTATGAACAGCTTCACCAATCCCGATCACGAGCAGCAGGCGGCGGCGCTGGTACGGCGCGAACTGCCCGAGGCCTATCTTACGGTATCGTCGGACCTGCTGCCGTCAATCCGTTTTTACGAACGGGTCAGTACAACAGCACTCAACAGCTATATCGGGCCGATACTTGATCATTATCTCAATCAGCTGCTTGGACGGCTGAAAGAGATTGGTTTTGGCGGTATTCTGCTGATCATGCAATCCAATGGCGGGGTAATGACCCCGGAAATCGCCCGGGAAAAGGCGGCTCTGACCCTGCTCAGCGGTCCGGCGGCGGGGCCGGGGGCGGGTCTGCAATATGTCCGGGCCCATGATCAGGAAAACTGCATCGTGGTTGATATGGGCGGCACCAGTTTCGAGGCGGCGCTGGTGGTCGGAAGCCCCGTGGTGGTCAATGAAGGCGAAATCGACCGCAGACGTCTGGCCCTGCCGATGCTTGGTATTCATACCATCGGCGCCGGCGGCGGCTCGGTCGGCTGGTTGGACGAGGGCGGCTTGCTGCGGATGGGGCCGGAAAGTGCGGGCGCGGCACCGGGTCCGGCCTGCTACAGCAAGGGCGGAACCAAACCGGCCTGTACCGATGCCAATCTGGTGCTGGGCTATCTTGATCCGGATTTCTTTGCCGGCGGGGCGATGACGCTTGATATCGCGGCGGCGCGCAAGGCGATTGAACAGCATGTGGCGATTCCCATGGGCCTCAGTATTGAGGATGCGGCGGCAGGTATGTACCGCATAGCCTGTATGAATATGGCCCAGGGTATTCGCGAAATTACCATCAAGCGCGGCTTTGATCCGCGCGAATTTCCGCTGGTGGTGGCGGGCGGGGCCGGGCCGACCCACAGCTGCCTGATCTGCGAGGAATTACAGATCCCGTTTCAGCTGGTGCCGCGCGAATCCTCTATTCTGTGTGCGGCGGGGATGCTGATGTCTGATCTGCGTCATGATTTTGTCCGCACCTTTGTCACCACCCTAGATGATCTCGACTGGTCGGCGCTCGGAGAAATGGTCAGCGCCATGGTGGATGAGGGTAACACCCTGCTTGAAGCGGAGAATATTCCCGCAGAGCGCCGCAGCAGCCTGATCAAGCTGGATTGCCGTTACCTGCGACAATATCACGAGGTTTCAGTGGAAGTTGCGCAAGACGATATTGAACAACATAACCGGGCCGCCATTGCTGCGGCTTTCCACGAGGAACATAACCGGTTGTTTGGTTATTCGCTGGAGGATGACGCCGATGCCCCGGTTGAAATTATCAATATCCGGGTACAGTCAGTCGGCGAGGTGGCCAAGCCAACTTTTCGCACCGAGGAAAAATCAGACGCTGATGCGGCCCATGCCATCAAGGGCGAACGGTCGGTCTATGTCCCCGAAGAGAAGGCTTTTTGCAGCGTTCCGGTCTATGATGGCCACAGGATGGTTCATGGTAACCATGTGACGGGTCCGGCGATGATTGAACAGGTGACCACGGCGATTTTCGTCGGCGGAACCTTTAACTGTGTGGTTGATAAATATGGCTCCTTTGCCCTGTACCGCAAGGACCGTGCCGATCTGGTGGCTAATCTTCTGGAAGGAGAAAAGATATGAGCAAGATAGACCCCATTCTGCTGTCGGTTTATGCCCGGGCGTTTAAATCCATTGCCGATGAGATGAGCATATCGGTCCAGCAATCGACCCGTTCCCCCATTCTGTGTGAAGCCAAGGATTTCGTCACCGGCCTGTATGACGCAGAGGGCAATATGCTTGAACAGATGGAAAATCTGCCGATTCTGGCCTTTTCCCTCGCCCCGGTATGCAAATATATCATTGATTATTATGCGGGCAATATTAACGAGGGCGATGTATTCTTCCATAATGATGTCTTTTCGATGGGCAATCAGAATAATGATGTTGCGGTTTACAAGCCGATCTTTTTTGACGGGCATCTTGTGGCCTGGTCGGCGGTCAAGGGTCATCAGGCCGATATCGGCGGCAATGTGCCGGGCGGCTATAACCCGAATGCTACCGAAGTCTGGCAGGAAGCCTTGCGCATTCCGCCAATCAAAGTGGTGGAAGGCGGCAAATTACGCAAGGACATCTGGAATCTGATTTTTGCCAATATCCGTTTTGACATCGTGCAACATGATATGAAGGCCCAGATGGGGGCCTGTGTGATTGGCGAGCGTCGGATGCTTGACCTGATCGGCAAATATGGTCTTGAGAGCTATCAGAATCACAAGGCCGCCCTGTTCAAGGCGACGCGCAAAATGATGGAAGCCGAAATCCGTAAAGTGCCAAACGGCACCTATGAAGGTGAGGGTCATGTCTTTTACGATGGCCGTCACGAAGGCAGCGAATTTACCATCCGGGTAAAAATTACTGTTGAGGATGAGAAGATCACCTTTGATTACGGCGCAACCGACGCCCAGACCAACGGCTTTGTCAACGGCACCTATACCTCAAGCGCCTCGGCCACCATCCTGACCTTCCTGCAAATGGTCAATCCCGATATTCCCCATAATCAGGGCATGGTCGAGCCGATAGAAATTCTGATTCCCGAAGGGACGATTTTGAATGCCTCCTATCCCAAGGCCACGACATTCGGCAATCACCTCTGCCCGCCGAATGCCGACGCCATCATCCGCGCCTTGTCTCCGGTGATGCCGGATAACGTGACGGCGGGCTGGAATAATCTGCTCTGTTCGTTATCCACCGGTGAAGATGCAGAAAAGGACGATACCTACGTTGATATTTTCTTTATGGGGATGAAGGGCGGCTCCGGGGCGATGAACGGCACCGATGGTTATGACCATATCGGCATGATTGATGCGTCCGGCGGGGTGCTTGACCAGGATTACGAGATGTTCGAACAGCAGACCCCCCATACCCTGATCAAGCATGAATATTATACCGATAGCGCCGGGGCCGGGCAGTGGCGCGGCGGGCTTGGCACCGAAACCATCTATAAAGTTGGCTCGGACAACACTCAGATTGTTACCTTTGGCGATGGTGATTTTGAACCGTCCTTCGGCCTGTTCGGTGGCAAGGGCGGCAATCTCAATCTGATCAAAATGACTTATCCCGATGGTAGCGAAGTTGTCCCGCACAACAAGGACCTGATCACCGACGTGCCGAAAGACACGATCTATTACCAGATCGCCGGAGGTGGTGGCGGGTATGGCAATCCTGAAAAGCGCGACCGGGCTATCCTTGCCCGGGAAATCCGCGACGGCATTCTGTCGGCTGAAAAGGCGGCGGAACTTTACGGGTTCAGGGCGGAGTAGGGCATATGGATTTTGAGCTGTCAGAAGATCACCGGCTGATACAGGAAACTTTCTCGCGTTTTTGTGACGAGCGGATCATTCCGAATGCGGCCGCGATAGACGAGGCCCATGATTATCCTTACGCGCTGTTCCGGGAGCTGGGCGATCTCGGCTTTTTCGGCATGCGCTATCCGGAAGATGTTGGTGGCAGTGCGCTGGATATCCTCGCCCTGTGTCTGGCGCTTGAGCAGGTTTCGCGCGGCTCGATGTCGCTGGCGGGCTGTGTGGCGATGCAGTCTTTGATGGGCACCAATTTCCTTCATCTGCTGGGTAATGATGACATTATCGAGCGCCTGTTCAAACCGGCGCTCCGGGGCGAGAAGATCGGCGCGATCTGCATGACCGAACCCAATGCCGGCAGCGACCTTATGGGGCTTGGGACCAATGCCGGAAAAGTCGATGGCGGCTATTTGCTCAATGGTCAGAAAATGTGGGTGACGGCGGCCCCGATGGCCGATTTCTTCACGGTCTTTGCCAAGGCGGGACCGGATAACGGGCTGACGATATTTCTGGTGGAAAAGGATTTTAAAGGCCTGCATGTGGGTCGGGCCATTGAAAAGATGGGTGTTTGGGCCTTGCCGACATCCGAGCTGGCCTTTAATGACTGCTTTGTCCCTGACAGCCACCGCCTGAGCAAAGAATATGGCGACGGGGGAGCGCATCTGAAAACGGTATTGGCGGAAATCCGCATCATTACCGGGGCGATGGGCCTGGGCGTCGCGCGGGCCGCCCTTGACGAGGCGGTGCGATATGCTGCCGAGCGCAAACAGTTCGGCAAACCGATCAACCGTTTTCAGGCCATACAGCTCAAGCTGGCCGAAATGGCGACTGATCTTGAGGCCGCAACCCATATCGTCCATTATGCCGCCTGGCTTAAAATGACCGACCGGCCCCATCTGCAACAGGCGGCGATGGCGAAACTCTTTGCCACCGAGGCCGCCGCGAGCATCTGTGACAAGGCGGCGCGGGTGCTGGCCTCCTACGGCTTTGCCATGGAATATCCGGTCCAGAGATTTCTGCGCGACGTGCGCTTTACCCTGATCGGTGGCGGCACCAGCGAAATATTGAAACTGACCATAGCCAAGGGATTAACGGCATGAATGAAAATAAAATACGTGTACTGGTCGGCAAGCCCGGCCTTGACGGCCATGACCAGGGGGCCAAGGTGGTGGTCCGCGCCCTGATGGATGCCGGGTTCGAGGTGATCTATACGGGTCTGCGCAAAACCCCGCGCGAAATTGCCGAGGCCGCGTCAAATGAAAATGTCGATGTGATCGGCCTGTCGAGCATGGCAGGCTCCCATATCCCCTTCTGTCAGAAGCTGAAACCGCTGCTGAAGGAATATGATCTTGAGGACAAGCTGTGGATTATTGGCGGCAATGTGCCGAAAAAAGACCATGAGGCGTTGCAGGAGATCGGCATAGATGCAGTCTTCCCGACCGGCAGCAATTTCGAGGATATCATAGATTACATCAAAAACCGCTACCGGCAGCTGGCATAGAAAGCAGAAGAATGACAGAGAAAAAAATTATCAATGAATCCGGTATTGAGGTCAAGGAACTTTATACCGCCGATGATGTCGAGGCCTCCGGCGGGACGGATATGGTCGGGCTTCCCGGTCAGTATCCCTTCACCCGTGGTATTCACCGGGAAATGTACCGCAAGCGGCCCTGGACCATGCGCCAATATACCGGCTTTGCCAATGCGAAGGACACCAATGAGCGTTTTCATTATCTGATCGATAATGGCCAGACCGGGCTTAATGTTGCCTTTGATCTGCCGACCCAGACCGGGCTTGATACCGATGATCCACGGGCCGAGGGCGAGGTGGGCCGGGTCGGCATGGCGGTCGATACATTGCGTGATTTCGAGATTGCCTTTGACGGCATAGACCTGGAAAAAATCACCGTGTCGCTGACCATCAATGGCTCGGCAGCAATCCTGATTGCCATGTATCTGGCGATGGCGGAAAAGCGCGGCTATGACGTCGCGAAATTGCGCGGCACCGCCCAGAATGACATATTGAAGGAATTTATAGGCCGAGGCACATGGATTTTCCCGGTGGAACCGTCGATCAAACTGGTCGGCGATACCATCGAATATTGTGCCAAATATGCGCCGAAATACAGCCCGGTCAGTGTCTGCGGCTATCATATCCGCGAAAGCGGCGCGACGCCGGAACAGGAAATGGCCTATGCCTTCTGCATTGCCAAGGCCTATGCCGATGATATGTTAAAACGCGGATTGCATATTGATGAATTTGCCGGACGGCTGAGTTATAATTTCAATATTTTCGGTAATATTTTTGAACAGGTGGCGAAATTCCGTGCCGGACGCGGCCTGTGGGCCAAGATCATCAAGGAGGATTACGGCGCCGAAAATCCGAAATCCATGTGGCTCAGGATGATTGCCGCCGGGGGCGGTGGTGGTCTTACGATCGAGCAGCCGGAAAATAATATTGTGCGCGGGGCCTATTACGCCCTGATCAGTGCCTTGTCCGGTACCCAGACCATGGCGCTATGCTGTTATGACGAGGCCTATACCATCCCGTCGGAATATGCCCAGCGTATTTCGCTCCGCACCATGCAGATGCTGATCGAGGAAATGGGGCTGTGCGAGACTGTGGACCCGCTGGCCGGCTCTTATTATGTCGAGACCATGACCAACGAAATGCGCAAGAAAATGGAACAGACCATGGCCGAGGTCGAGGCCGAGGGCGGCATCGTCAAGATGGTCTCCGAAGGCAGCATTCAGGCCAAGGTGTCGGCCCAGGCCTATGAGATGCAGAAGAATATCCAGTCAGGGGCTTTCCCCAAGGTCGGGGTTAATTGCTACCAGACCGAGGAGGAGGAAAAAGAGGTCGAATTCCATGACTATAATATTCACGATGCCGAACAGCAGATCGAGAATCTCAACGCCGTCAAGGCCGAACGCGATCAGGCAGAGGTTGACCGGACCCTGACGCAGGTCAAAAGGGATGCAGAGGCCGGAAATAATGTCATGCCGGCAATTGTTGACGCGGTTAAGGCCTATGCCACGGTCGGCGAGATTACCAAAAAACTGGTTGAAGTTTACGGCATGTATCAGGAGCCGATAAGATTTTAGAACAGGGACAGCAAATGTCAGAAATTGAACAATATCTTGCGCCGGAAAATCTGGCCTCTGCGCTTGAGGTGATGGCGGCGGGGGCGGTGACACTGGTCGCCGGAGGTACCGACCTCACCCCGCAAATCAATGAAGGGCGGCGCAGCTATGCCCCGACCCTGATCAATATTCGCCATATAGAGGGATTATCAGGTATATCTGCCCCGGATGGCCATATCCGGATAGGTTGCCTGACCACGGTGAGCGAAATCCGCCAGAGTGATCTGCTGACGACGGCGGCACCGATATTGTGCGAGGCTGCCAACCATTTTGCCAGTGAACAGATCCGCAATGCCGCAACCATCGGCGGCAATATCTGCAATGCCTCGCCCGCCGGGGATATGATCATCCCGCTGCTGGTGCTGGGGGCCAGGGTGGAACTGGCAAGCTGGAAAGATGGCGGTGTGGTTGTCCGGCAGGTGGCACTTAAAGATTTTTTCACCGGGCCGGGTCGCACGGTTCGCCGCGATGATGAATTGCTGACGGCAGTAATTTTCGCCCGGCCAGCAGAGAATTTTATCGGCTATTTCCGGAAATCCGGGCCGCGTCCGGCGCTGGAAATCTCGACCGTATCCCTCGGCATTGGCGGCAATTTGACAGACGGCAGATTTAGCGATGTCCGGGTGGCTTTCGGGGCTGTCGGGCCGACCCCGATGCGCGGAAAAAATACCGAAGCAGCGCTGGAAGGCAAAATCCTGACCCCCGACGTTATTCAGGCCGCCGTTGTCGCTGCCCGGAAAGATGTGACCCCGATTGATGATATCCGGGCGACGGAATGGTACCGAAATCATCTGGTTGCGGTCTTTACAGAGGAGCTTTTGCAAAATGTCTGTCAAAACTGAACTGACTTTTACCCTGAATGGCAGGCCGGTCACGCTTGAGGTGCCGGTGGAGATGACGGCGCTTGCCCTGCTGCGCGACGGCCTTGACCTGAAGGGGACGAAATATGCCTGTGGCGAGGGCGAATGCGGGGCCTGTACGATCGAGGTCGACGGCGTGACCGTCAACAGCTGCCTGATGATGGCGGTGGATTTGCAGGGCCGCGAGGTCATGACCATAGAGGGGCTGCAAACCAATAATGCCCTGCATCCGATGCAACAGTCCTTTGTCGATCACGGCGCGGTGCAATGCGGCTTTTGCATGCCGGGGATGATCATGCAGGCCAATTATCTGGTGAAGAAGAATCCGGACCTGACCCGCGAAGAAATGACGCGCGGGCTTGAGGGAAATGTCTGTCGCTGTACCGGCTATAGCAAGGTGCTGGACGCGGTTGCCGCCGTCGTTGGCGCCAAACAGGAGGCTTGAGATGAGTGAACAAGTTGCTTTTCAGCATATTGAAAAATCGAGCCTGATCGGCCAGCGGATCAAAAAACCCGACGCGCCCGCCAAGGCAATCGGCAAGACCCGCTATATCAATGACATGGTCCTGCCGCAGATGCTGTATGGCAAGATACTCCATGCCGGACGCCCCCATGCGGAAATTATTGATATAGATATTTCGGCGGCGTCAAGCCTCCCCGGGGTCCATCTGGTGATAACCGCCAAAGATATTCCCGACCTCAAGCTCGGCTTTGTCAAGGATAACGCGCCGCTAAAGGATAAAGTCCGTTGCGAGCGCGATGAGGTCGCTGCGGTTGCGGCGGAAAGTGAGGCCATTGCCGCCGAGGCGATCAAGCTGATCCGCGTGACCTATAAAGACCTGCCCGGGGTTTTCAGTGCCGAAGACGGGCTGAAAGACGGTGCGCCGGTCATACAAGAACGGTTCCCCGACAATAAAAGCCTGAAATTCGAGTTTCATCACGGCGATCTTGCCGGGGCCGAGGCCGGGTCGGATATTGTTCTGGACGATGTGTTCAATGTCCATTATGTCACCCATTGCTGTATGGGGACCTCCTGCGCCATCGCCGATTTTGACCATAATGGCAAGCTCACCATCTATTCCCAGACCCAGTATCCCTATAATTACAAGATGGACCTCGCGCCGGCGCTCGGCATTGATCCGGGTGACATCCGGGTAATCCAGCCGCCGACCGGTGGCTCTTTCGGGGCAAAGCTTGATGTCTATCCCTTTGAGCCGGTGGCGGCGATACTGGCGCAGAAAACCGGACGTCCGGTGAAAATCCTGTTTGACCGGCAGGAGGAATTTATCAATTCCCCGACCCGGCAACCGGCGCGTATTCATCTACGCTCGGGCTGCACAAAGGATGGTATTTTGACCTTCCGCGCCGCAGATGTGCTGATGGATAACGGGGCCTATACCTCATGGGGGCCGACGGTGCCGGTGATTATGATGCGGACCACATCCGGTCATTACCGGGTGCCGGTGGTCGATTTTACCGGTCAGGCGGTCTATAGCAATAATGCCTATGCCGGGTCGTTTCGCGGTTACGGCAATGTCCAGATGACCTATGCCACCGCCCAGCATATGGATATGCTTGCCGAAAAACTGGACATGGACCCGATTGAATTCAGGTTGAAGAATGCGCAAAAATCGGGGGAGACGACACCGCAGAAATCATTTCTCCGCGAGTGTGCGCTGGCCGAATGCCTGACCACGGCGGCGGATGCGGCGGATTATGTGGCGAAGCTCAAAAAATATACTGACGAGCGGAGTGAAGAAGGCCGTTACAAGCGCGGTATCGGGCTGGCCAGCTCGATCCATAACGCGGGCGGGGCCAAGATTCATAAATCAGACGGCTGCGGGACCATCCTGAAAATGGATGACTATGCCCGGGTGACGGTAATTACCGGCGCGTCCGAGATCGGTCAGGGTATTGATGCGGTGATCGGCCAGATTGTCTCGGAAGAATTGGGCGTGCCGCCGGAACATGTGACGCTGGTCAATAATGACAGTGACCTCGGCCCGTGGGATGTCGGGGTTCATGCCTCGCGCACGACCTTTATCGCCGGTAACGGGGCGCGGCGTGCGGCGATCAAGGCGAAAGAGCAGATTTTGGCGGCGGCGTCAAAACAGGCCAATGTATCGGCAGAAGAACTTGACCTGCGCGGCGGATATGTGGTGCAGGACAAGGACGGGGCCGTGGTCACCCGGCTTGATAAAATGCTGCGCCAGATGCATTTTCAGCCAGAGCCGGATGTGGTGATGGTCAGCGATTATTATGAACCCAACAGCGAGCCGGAGGGTCGGGATCATATTTCCGACCATTCGGCGGCCTACGCCCATGCGGTTCATATCGCCGAGGTGGTGGTTGATACTTTCACCGGCGAAGTAAAGCTTGAAAAGATCACCATGGCCCAGGATGTGGGCCGGGTGATTAACCGGATGGGGCTGGAGGCGCAGATGGAAGGCGGGGTCGCCTTTGGCATCGGGTTCGCCCTCAGCGAGGAAATGCTGTTCGAGCAAGGCCGCCTGAAAAATCCGAACTTTCGCGATTACAAGGTGCCGACCGCGCCGGAAATGCCGGAAATAGAAATGCATTTCATCGAAAGCGATTGTGCCGAGGGGCCGTATGGCGCCAAGGGCATTGCCGAACTGCCGACCATTGTCATTGCCCCGGCGATTGCCAATGCGGTCTATAACGCCACCGGCATCCGCTTTTTCAATCCGCCGATGACCCCGGAAAAGGTTGCCAGAGCCATATGGGAAAAGACGCAGCAATGAAACGCAAAACAATCCTGAGCCTTGAACAGGCCCTGTCCCTGCCGTCGGCGACCCTGCGTTTTGCCCAGCTCGGCTGGCGGGTGATCCGCATAGAGGCAACCCCCACGGGTCGTGGT
>JALUWZ010000110.1 GCA_027019205.1 Emcibacter sp. | reverse complement strand
GTGTCCCAAGGGCAATGCGGCGATCATGCGCCATTATGACCCGAACCGTTTCAAAACGCCGTTGAAACGCACCAATCCTGAAAAGGGACCGGGCATTGATCCGATGTGGGAGCCGATCAGTTGGGACGAGGCGATGGAAACCACCATTCGCGAGCTGAAAAAGTCGGTTGACGAGGACCCGCGCAAGCTGCTGCCGTCGATTGCCGATTTCCAGAAGCTTTACCTGTGGGCCTGGCCACTGGTGGTGGGCAACAGCAATTATTTCTCGACCGCAGGCAGTTTTTGCGGCGGCGGCTATCATCCGATGAACGGCTTTATCCATTCGACCTTTGCGGCGGCCAATGATGTCAATTACTGCAATTACTGGATCAATAACGGCAGCGGCGACGGCTTTTCCTCTCACCTCCACACTGCGGCGCAGGCCTTCCATGTTGCCAATGCCCGGGTCGAGCGCAATATGCGGGTGGTCTGTGTCGAGCCGCGCCTGTCGATTGGCGGCGCCAAGGCCGAGGAATGGGTGCCGATCAAACCGGCGTCTGACCGCCATTTCGCCCTCGGACTGTGCAATGTGCTGGTTACGGAGGGGCTGTGTGATTATGAAACCCTGAAGCATGATACCAATGCGCCCTATCTGGTTGGCGAGGATGGCTATTTCATCCGCAACACGGACGGCAAGATCTATGTCTGGGACGGCAAGGATGGCAAGGCCAAGGCCTATGATGACAAGACCATCGGGGAATTCGCCCTCGAAGGGTCCTATGAGGTTGACGGCAAGCCCTGCAAACCGGCATTCCAGAAATTCAGGGATATTCTCGAAGACTGCACCCCGGAAAAAATGTCGGAAATTACCACGGTTCCGGCGGACACCATTCGCCGTATTGCCCGGGAATTTTCCAAAGCGGCAGAGATTGGCAGTACCATCACCATTGAGGACCGCACCCTGCCGCTCCGGCCTGCGGGCTATAACTATTATCGCGGCGCCCATGCCCATAAATATTCCAGCCAGTCGAACCATGCTTTCAAGCTGGTCAATATGCTGGTTGGCAGTATTGATGTGCCGGGTGGCCATGTCGGCGCGACGCTGGATGACCAGAAGGTTGACAATGGCCATGTGGCAGAGGGTGACAGCGGCCAGATGCTCGGCACGCCGCATCAGCTTGGCCCCCATCCGGGCTTTTCCTTTCCGCCCGACAATATGGACCTGATGAGCTATTTCCCGCTCGGGGTGCATCCGGGGCATCTGAATGTCGAGGTATGGAATAATCCGGAGAAATATAATCTGGACTTCAAGCCGGATGTCATGCTGATCTGCCACTCCAACCCGATCTGGAGCCTGCCCGGCAATCGTCAGCAGTGGTTTGACATCATGCGGTCGATGCGCTTTATCGTTTCCATTGACATTATTCCCAATGAGACCAATGCCTTTGCCGATATTATCCTGCCGGGCCATGATCTGCTTGAAAGCTGGAATATGACGATGATCGAGCCACCGCAGACCGAAGGCATGTGCCTGCGTCAGCCGATGACAGAGCCGCTCTATGATACCCGTAGCGAGGAAGATATTTTCAACGATATTTCCGAGGGCCTCGGCCTGCTCGAAGTGTGGAACAGTGTGCTTAATATTGTCAACGGCTTTGAGGATAGCCCCAATCTCAAGCTTGAACTTGACCAGAAACATGGCGACCGGGAAATTGCCCGGCGCAAGGGCTTGAACTGGAACGGCAAGGACCTTGACTGGTATATGGAGCATGGTCATTCGGTCACTCCGCGTCGGCCTGACA
>JALUWZ010000109.1 GCA_027019205.1 Emcibacter sp. | reverse complement strand
GTCATTTTCCGGCACTGTCATGCTCCCTGCCTATAAAGGCTCTCCCTTTAGTAACCGGGGCAGCTTGCCCACCGTCCCCCGGGCGTGACGCATAAAAAATTTCTTCAAAGGCGGAATCTCGCCGACAATGGCAAGCCCGGCCTCGCGGGCAAGGCGGACCGGGGTGATGTCGTTGGAAAACAGCCGGGTCAGGGCATCCATGCCGAAAGCCAGTATATTATTGTCGGTCCGGCGCCAGCGCCGGTAGCGTTCAAGGGTCAGCGGTGCGCCGATATCCGCCCCGAGCCGCCGGGCATCAACCAGAATTTCTGCCAGCGCCGCAATATCACGCAGGCCAAGGTTGAAACCCTGCCCGGCTATCGGATGAATGCCGTGGGCCGCATCACCAATCAGGCAAAAACGCTCCGCCAGATAATCATCGGCGAGCTGCGAGGTTAATGGATAGGACCAGCGTTGGCCATGATGGGTCACCCGCCCGAGAAAATCGCCGAATTTTTTGCCAAGTTCCGCGTCAAATGCTGGGTCCGACAGACTCATAATCGCCTGTGCGAGGTCCGGCGGCTCACACCAGACGATGGACGACCGCTTGCCACGCAAGGGCAGAATGGCGAAAGGCCCGCTCGGGTAAAAACGCTCGTAAGCTGTGCCACCATGATCAATTTCGTGACTGACGGTGGTGACGATGGCGGTCTGCTGATAATCCCGGCTCCGGATTTTAATCCCCATCATATCGCGCAGGGGCGAGCGGCGCCCCTCGGCGCAGATCACAAGATGGCAGGCGATTTTTCTGCCGCTGCCAAGGGCAAGGTGGCTCGCCCCGCCGGTGGTGGTGACTTTGGTGATATTGTCCGGGGTGATCAGGGTAATATTTTTATCTGCCATGATCGCCTCATAAAGCCCCCGGCGCAGGTGACGCACCTCGACCATCTGGCCGAGCGGGCCATCGTCGCCGATCTCGCGCTGATCGAAATGCAGGAACAGCGGCGAATGACCATCGGTAATATGAATTTCCGTGATCGGCTGGGCCTCGACACCGAGCCGGTCCCACAGCCCGAGGGCCTTGAGCATCTGACAGGGCGCATAGGAAATGGCATAGGCGCGGCCATCGAAACCGTCATTTAAATTCGCCGCAATATCACTATGGTCAATCAGGGCGACACAGAAACCATTTTGCGCCAGTGCCACGGCCATCGTCATCCCGACCACCCCGGCCCCGGAAATAACCATATCAAATTTTTCAGAATGCGTTTCAGCCATGTCTCTTTCTACCTGTCCTGTCCCGGAACGGCAAATAAAATAGATGCCTAAATAATAGACATTATGGATATATGGCTAAATATTAGTCATTTAAACTTAGTGAATTTTAACCCCTGATCTAAAAATATCTTTATTTTTCAATAAGTTATGCAATATACGTAAAAATGGCACGACTCTTGAAAGACAGCAGATACTGTTTGAGGTAGAAGAGGAAAAAGCTCATGAAAATGATAACCGCAATAATCAAGCCCTTCAAGCTTGATGACGTCCGTCTGGCATTGAATGATGTCGGAGTGAATGGCCTTACCGTCAGTGAGGTCAAAGGCTATGGCCGTCAGAAAGGTCATTCGGAAATATACCGTGGCGCCGAATATGAAGTGGCCTTTGTGCCGAAAATCAGGCTGGAACTTGCCATCCGTGACGACATGGTTGAGGCCGTGCGTGAGACCCTGCGGCAAGCCGCCCATACCGGTGAATTCGGCGACGGCAAGATATTCGAGTTCGATCTGGAACAGGCATTGAGAATAAGAACAGGCGAAATGGGCGACGAGGCCCTTTGAGGAGTAAAGTGATGAAAAAAAGAATTTTGGCAATCGGTCTTGTGGCCGCAATTATGAGTATGGGGGTCACGGCCCCGGCAGAGGCGGCGGTGGACCCGGAAGTGGCCTATATCCTGAACAGCCTGCTGTTTCTGATCGGTGGCTTTCTGGTCATGTGGATGGCGGCAGGCTTCTGCCTGCTTGAGGCCGGACTGGTCAGGACCAAGAATGTCGCGACCATGTGTCTGAAGAATATCGGCCTTTATGCGGTGGCGGGGATACTCTATTTTCTCGTCGGCTATAACCTGATGTATTCCGGTGTGGACGGCGGCTTTATCGGCTCCCTGTCGCTGTGGAGCGCCGGGGAAACTGCGGCGAGTGAAGCGGTCAAGCTTGACGGCGGCTATGCTTCGGCGTCGGACTGGTTTTTCCAGATGGTGTTTGTTGCCACTGCGGCCTCGATCGTTTCAGGCACCGTGGCCGAAAGAATCAAGCTGTTTCCCTTCTTTGCCTTTATCATTGTCCTGACCGGGTTGATTTACCCGATTGAAGGGGCGTGGACATGGGGTCAGGGCTGGTTGAATGTCCGGGGATTTTCCGACTTTGCCGGATCAACCATCGTTCATTCCGTCGGCGGATGGGCCGCCCTCACCGGGGCGATTATCCTCGGCGCGCGGCGTGGCAAATATGGCCCGAACGGCGAAACCCGGCCCATTCCCGGCTCGTCGCTGACTTTTGCGACCCTCGGCACCTTTATCCTGTGGCTCGGCTGGTTCGGGTTTAACGGTGCCTCGCAACTGGCCCTTGGCAGCGCGATTGATGCCGTGGCGGTCTCGCAGATATTTGCCAATACCAATATGGCCGCAGCCGGCGGGGTGGTGATGGCGATGTGCCTGACCAAATTCCTCTATAAGAAAGTTGACCTGACCATGGTGCTGAACGGGGCGCTGGCCGGGCTGGTGTCGATTACCGCAGAACCACTGACCCCGACCATCGGGCAGGCGATATTGATCGGCGCTGTCGGCGCGACGCTGGTGGTGTTCGTCGTTCCTCTGCTTGACAAGCTGCATATTGATGATGTGGTCGGGGCCATTCCGGTTCATCTGGTTTGCGGTATATGGGGGACGATGGCCGTGCCGCTGACCAATGATGGTACGAGCTTTGCCGCCCAGGCCCTCGGGGTTGTCTCGATCGGGGCTTTTGTCTCGGCAGCCAGCATCATCGTCTGGCTCACACTGAAATATACCGTTGGTATCCGGGTCAGTGCCGAGGACGAGGACCGGGGCGGTGACCTGTCGGAACTGGGCATGGAAGCCTATCCCGAGTTCGGTCACGGCTCGCAGAAGATTTAAGCGGCAGGTGTGATCTTCACCTGAACCGCCAGGCTGTTATCATCTCCGCCCCTCACCTCTGGGGCGGGGATTTCTGCTGCCTGATATTTAGGCATTTGCCTGCCTGAATATCGTTCAATGATTATTTTTTGATCATTTTCAGGATTTGCTCTGCCGCAAAACCCTGTGAGTCCGTCAATTTCCCCTTTGGCATGTTTCTTGAGTAGAGAGTCAGTGGATTTAGCCAATTACACTTTAGGGAAACAGGATCATGGATGCCTTGAACAGCGGATCGGATGTATTTTTTGTCTTGATGGGGGCAATACTGGTTTTTGCCATGCATGCGGGCTTTGCCTTTCTTGAGGCCGGGACCGTACGCAAGAAAAACCAGGTCAATGCGCTGGTCAAGATCATCACCGATTTTGCCATCTCGACCCTGGCCTATTTTTTCATCGGCTACACTATCGCCTATGGCACCAGTTTTTTAACCGGTGCCGGGAATTTAACTGCGAATAATGGTTTTGGTCTGGTCAGGTTCTTCTTTCTGATGACCTTTGCCGCCGCAGTGCCGGCGATTATTTCCGGCGGCATTGCCGAACGGGCGAGATTTAACCCCCAGCTCATCGCCACGGCGGTCTTTGTCGGGCTGGTCTATCCATTTTTTGAAGGCATGGTCTGGGGAAGCCGCTTTGGCTTTCAGGACTTTATGACGACACTTTTCGGCGCGCCCTTCCATGATTTTGCAGGCTCGATCGTCGTTCATGCCATGGGCGGCTGGCTGGCGCTTGGCGCGGTAATCATGCTTGGCGCGCGCAAGGGCCATTACCGGGCCGACGGTACCATTATCGGTATTCCGCCGTCCAATATTCCCTTTCTTGCCCTTGGCTCATGGATATTATGTATCGGCTGGTTCGGCTTTAACGTCATGAGCGCCCAGTCGGTTGCCGGGGCCAGTGGTCTGGTCGCGGTCAACAGCCTGCTGGCGCTGGTCGGCGGGCTGCTGTCGGCGTCGATTGCCGGGCGCAATGATCCGGGCTTTGTCCATAACGGGGCGCTGGCCGGGCTGGTCGCGGTCTGTGCCGGGTCGGACATCATGCATCCGCTCGGCGCATTGGTCACCGGGGCGGTCGCCGGGGTGATCTTTGTCAAGGCCTTCCTGTTTGTCCAGAACCGGCTGAAAGTTGACGATGTGCTTGGCGTCTGGCCGCTGCATGGCCTGTGCGGGTTATGGGGCGGGATTGCCGCCGGTATTTTTGGCATGAAAAGCCTGTGGGGCCTTGGCGGGGTGTCCTTCCTGTCACAACTGACCGGCTCTCTGGTCGGGGTGGCCATTGGCGGCTTCTTTGGTTTCGTGGTTTATGGCCTGCTGAAAAAGACCGTTGGTATCAGGCTGAGCGAGGAAGAGGAATATCTTGGCGCTGATCTGTCAATTCACAAGATTTCGGCCTACCCCGAGGATGATTTTGGCCGGGTGTAAAATTATCAGCAGTCTTTACAGTCAGGTTCAAATAGCCTAAAATTTGAGCCTGATGACTGGAAGATTGAGTGAAATTTACCCGATATAAAAACTTGCCGCCCTATCCCTTTCCCCGCATGCGCCGCCTGCTTGAGGGCATAATTCCCCAGGATATGACAGCGGCGCTCAATATGTCTGTGGGCGAGCCACAGCATGATATTCCGCCCTTTGTCGGCGATATCCTGCATCGGCAACGCAGCAGTTATCATAAATATCCCCCCCTGCAAGGCACAGAAAACTGGCAGCGGGCGGTGACGGGCTGGCTGGTGCGCCGCAATAATCTGCTGCCGGGGATGGTCGGGCCGGATAATATCCTGCCCCTGTCCGGCAGCCGTGAGGGGCTGTTTTCCATTGGCTCTGTTGTCATCAACCGCGAGAAGCACGGACAGATCCCGCTGGTGCTAGGCCCCAATCCCTTCTATCAGCCCTATGCCGGGGCGGCAATCAATGCCGGGGCGGACATGATATATGTCGCGGATAATTGCGACGGCATGCCGGATTATAGCACATTGCCCGCAGAAATCCTGCACAGAACCGCGCTGGCCTTTATCTGTAATCCGTCAAATCCCGGCGGTCATCTGGCCAGCAAAGCCTACCTGAAACAGATGATCCTGCTGGCGCGGCAGTATGATTTCACCCTTGTCGGTGATGAATGCTATTCGGAAATATATGACGGCATGCCCCCGGTCGGCATGCTGGAAGCCTGTTACGATCTGCTGCGGGAAGGTCAGGCGGACAGTGATAACCCCTTCCGCAATATTATTGTGTTCAATTCCCTGTCAAAACGCTCAAATCTGGCCGGTCTGCGGTCGGGATTTATGGCCGGGGATCCGGATATCATTGCCGAAAGCCTGCGGGTGCGGGCTTACGGCAGCGCGGGACTGCCGCTGCCGGTACAGGCGGCCTCAGCGGCGGCATGGGATGATGAGGATCATGTGACACTGAACCGGGCGCGCTACCGGCAAAAATTTGATCTGGCGGAGACATATCTTGCCGGGCGTTTTTCCTTTCGGCGTCCGGCGGGCGGCTTCTGTCTGTGGCTTGATGTCGGCGACGGCGAAGCGGCCTGCCGGGCATTATGGCAGCAGGCGGGGATCAGGGTTCTGCCCGGGGCCTATCTGGCGCGGACAGACGGGCATGGCGTCAATATCGGTGCGCCCTATATTCGCCTTGTTCTTGTGCATGATGAGGCCCTTCTGGAACCGGCGCTTGAGAAGATTGCCAATACACTGTAAAGTAACGGGAATACAGGGACAACCGATTGACAAGCAGACGTAAGAAAATAACCGGGAAGAATAAACCTACTCTCCTGCCCGAAGCCGTTTACAGCTTTATGGTCAGTGGCAGCACGCGCCTGTGGGGGATTTTCCTGATTATAATCTGTCTGCTGTCTTTTGTCGCGATGGCCTCCTATCACAGCAATGACCCGAGCTGGCGGGTCGCGGGTCAGGATGAGGTTAGAAACTGGCTCGGCATTCCGGGGGCTTACGGAGCAGATTTTCTGATACAGTCGCTCGGCCTCGGGGCCGGGCTACTGATGTTTCCCTTTGCCACATGGGGCTGGCGTATTATGACCCTGAAAGGATTGCCGCATCTGTGGCGCAACCTGATTATCTGGGTTGTCGGGGTTCTGCTGGCCGCACTTTTTGCCGCCTTTCTGCCGGTGGCGGATTTCTGGACAGACGGCTGGCAGGTCGGCAACCTGAAAATGGGCGGGATTATCGGCGACCGGATGTTCGGACTTGTGGTGCAGTTCCTGTCTGATTACGGGATCGGCTTTTATCCCCTGCTGTACGGGGCCGGGCTTTTCATCCTGTTGGTCGCGACAATTCCGGCATTTCTCGGCCTTGACCGCAGGGAGTGGCACGCCATGGGTCGGGGGATTGTCTGGTGCTGTGTCAAGGTCTGGCGCGGTGGCCGGGCCGTCTGGTTATTCCTGCGAGAGAAAATGAACGGGACCCCGGGCGACCAGGGTGTCATCAATGTCCGGCGCAAAAAGAAACCCGCCCGGAAAGACCCCGCCCTTACGGACAGTGGCACATCCGGCCCGAGAAAATCAATTCCGGTGATTGACCAAAAGACCGCAGGCAAAAGCAAAAGCCGCCGCGAGGACAAGGAACGTCAACCGATGTTTGACCTTGGCGACGGCGATGAATTCATCCTGCCGCCGCTTAATCTGCTGAGCAATGCCAAACCGCTGTCCGCCGCCGACCGTCTGAGCAAGGATGCGCTTGAGCAGAATGCCCGCATGCTCGAATCCGTGCTGGATGATTTCGGCGTCAAGGGGGAGATCGTCAAGGTCCGGCCCGGCCCGGTCGTCACCCTATATGAGCTTGAACCGGCCCCCGGCACGAAGTCAACCCGGGTGATTAATCTGGCCGATGATATTGCCCGCTCCATGTGTGCGGACAGTGCGCGGGTTGCGGTGGTGCCGGGCAAAAATGCCATCGGCATTGAGCTGCCCAACAGCAAGCGCGAGCTGGTGGTCCTGCGCGAACAATTTGCGACTGCGGCCTATGAGGAAAGCAAGGCGATATTGCCACTCTGCATGGGCAAGGATATTGGCGGCGCCCCGGTGGTCGCCGACCTTGCCGCCATGCCGCATCTGCTGGTTGCCGGCACCACCGGCTCGGGGAAATCGGTTGCGATCAATGTGATGATCCTGTCGCTGCTCTATAAGAAGACCCCGGCGGAATGCCGTCTGATCATGGTTGATCCGAAGATGCTGGAATTATCGGTCTATGACGATATTCCCCATCTGCTGACCCCGGTTGTCACCGATCCTGCGCGCGCAGTGGTCGCCCTGAAATGGGCGGTCCGGGAGATGGAGCAACGCTATAAATCGCTGGCCAAATTACAGGTAAGAAATATCGGCGCCTATAACAAACGGCTGGCCGAGGCACGCAAAAAGGGCGAAAAGATCATTCACAAGGTCCAGACCGGCTTTGACCATGAAAGCGGTGACCCGATCTATGAAGAGGAGGAAATTGACCTCACCCCCCTGCCGATGATTGTGGTGATTGTCGATGAAATGGCCGACCTTATGCTGGTGGCGGGCAAGGATATCGAGGCCCTGATCCAGCGGCTGGCCCAGATGGCGCGCGCCGCCGGTATTCATCTTATCATGGCGACCCAGCGCCCGTCCGTCGATGTGATCACCGGCACGATCAAGGCCAATTTTCCGACCCGGGTCAGCTTTCAGGTCACGTCAAAAATAGACAGCCGGACCATTCTCGGCGAACAGGGGGCGGAACAGCTGCTCGGTATGGGGGATATGCTCTATATGGCCGGTGGTGGCCGCATCCGCCGGGTTCACGGCCCCTTTGTCAGTGACAGCGAGGTCGAGCGGGTGGTCAAGGAGTTAAAGAAACAGGGCAAGCCCGACTATATCAATAATATTACCGAGGAACCGGAAGACGGATTTGACAGTCCGTTTCTGCAAAATGCCCAGATGACGGCGGGCGGGGGCAAAGCGACCGGCGATGACCTTTATGACCAGGCGGTGGCGATTGTCGCCCGGGACCGCAAGGCCTCAACCAGCTATATCCAGCGCCAGCTGTCGATCGGCTATAACCGGGCGGCCAATATTATTGAAAAAATGGAACGGCAGGGCGTGGTCAGTGCCGCCAACCGGGTCGGCAAACGTGACGTGCTGATCGAAGATCACGGCGGGGATTATTGAATGAAATATATATTGCTTGCCTTTCTTCTGCTGTCCTCTTTTGGCGACCGGCTGGCGCTTGCGGCGGATATTCCTGTGGCTCCGACAGCGCAAGATACAAAAAAGGCTTTGCAGGAAAAACAGAATGCCGAGCTGCTTGACAGGATCGAAAAGCATCTTAACAGCATCCATTCGATGAAATCGGCCTTTATCCAGCGGGCGCCGGACGGCACCACAATGGAGGGGACGCTTTATATGGAACGGCCTGGCAAGCTCCGGTTTGATTTTGGCAAGGATGCGCCGTTTCTGCTGGTCAGCAACGGTCATCTGCTGACCTTCGTTGATTATGACGTCAAACAGGTCAGCCGCTGGCCGATCAAGAAAACCCCGCTCGGTATTCTGGTCGACAAGGAGATCAAATTTGACAAATCGGTGGAAATCCCCGACATCATCCGTTTTGCCGGGCTGATCAAGCTGCCGGTGATCGACCCGAAACGCCGGGAATATGGCTATATCGTGCTGATATTCGAGGAAAGCACCCTTGACCTCCGGGCATGGGAAAGCGTCGATGCCCAGGGCTATGTTACCCGGGTCGCGCTGGTCAATCCGGAATATAATATCGCCATAGATAAAAAACGCTTCACCTATCGCGACCCGCGCCCCAAAAGACACGGCCCCCGCAGACGCTAGCCGTAACAGGAAAAAAGTGATGAGTTATATGTCCCCGATAATCAGGAAAACTGTCTGTGGATAAAACGCGTCGATACGGGCTGATTATTGGCCTTGTTCTATTCATAATCCCGCTGGTTACAGCGCCCCCTGCGGGGATGAGTGATCAGGCGTGGCGCACGGCGGGGATTGCCCTGCTGCTCGCCGCATGGTGGGCGACAGAGGTCCTGCCGATTCCGGTGACCTCGCTGCTGCCGCTGCTGCTGTTTCCCGCTCTTGGCATCATGTCGATGGCCCAGAGTGCCGCGCCCTTTGCCCGGCCAACAATCTTCCTGCTGCTTGGCGGGTTTATCATTGCAACCGCACTGGCGCGCTGGAATTTGCACAGAAGACTGGCATTGACCATTCTGGTCCGGGTTGGCAACCGGCCCGCCGCCCTGATTGGCGGCTTTATGGCGGCGACCGCGCTGATCTCCATGTGGATCAGCAATACGGCCAGCACCATAATGATGATCCCGATTGCCCTGTCACTGGCTGGCGAGATTGTCCAGGGCCGGGGCGATGGCAAATATCGGGGATTTGTCCTGTGTCTGGTGCTCGGCATTGCCTATGCGGCCAGCATCGGCGGGCTGGGCACACCGATCGGCACCCCGCCCAACCTGTTTGTCGTCAGCTTTATGAAGGACAGCTATGGCATTGAAATCAGCTTTCTCACCTGGATGATGTTTGGCCTGCCGACGGTATTTATTCTGGTGCCGATCGCGTGGCTTGTGCTGACAAAATGGGCCTTTCCCTTCGCCCTGCCCGATGCCCCGGAAGCCCATATGAGGCTCGCCGCAGAACTTGACGCCCTCGGGCCGATGACCCGGCCCGAAAGACGGGTGGCACTGGTTTTCCTGCTGGTGGCGCTGGCGTGGATTTTCCGACTACCGGTCCAGAAAAACCTCGATATATTCCTGTGGCTGAATGATGCCATGATTGCCGTTGGCGGGGCGACCCTGTTATTTATCATCCCGTCCGGTTGCCAGAAGGAAAAGGCCACGGCACTGCTCGACTGGGAGACTGCCAACCACATTCCCTGGGGCGTGCTGCTGCTGTTCGGCGGCGGGCTTAGTCTGGCTGCCGGGGTAAAAATGTCGGGCCTTGCCCTGTGGCTTGGCACCAGTCTTGCTGCCCTCGGCACCCTGCCGCTGATCATCATGGTGCTGGCGCTGGTGACCATGGTGATATTTCTCACGGAACTGACCAGCAATACCGCGACTGTCGCCACCCTGCTGCCGGTGCTTGGCGCGCTCGCCGCCTCTACCGGGATTGCGCCGATGATGCTGTTCGCGCCGGTCGCCCTGTCGGCAAGCTGCGCCTTTATGCTGCCGGTGGCCACCGCCCCCAATGCGGTGATCTATTCCACCGGCGAAGTCACCATCCCCGAGATGGCCGGGGCCGGCTTCCGCCTCAATCTGGTCGCCATTATCGCCGTTACCGCCCTGTCCTATGCCCTGGTCCCGGTTATCTTTGGTTAGGGAGCTTCAAGATTTTTGTGGACTTTTTTTCCTTTCAACCCATATAAGAGCCTATGACTGAAGACAGGGCACAACAGCCGCAACATTTTCGCAAGATGCA
>JALUWZ010000108.1 GCA_027019205.1 Emcibacter sp. | reverse complement strand
GTGACATTGGCCAGCGCAAAACGCGGCTGGGCATTGCCCTGACCATAAGGTCCGAGCCGGGCGAGCTGATCCACCACCGCCACCGTGACCCCCGAGGCGGTCAGAATACCGTCAAGCTTCAGCGACAGACCGGCCAGGGCCTCATCGACAAGACCGCCCAGTCTTTTTATCAGGAAATTTTCCAGATCCCCGATCAGTGGTTCCGGGACAGTAAGTCCCGCCGCCATGGCATGGCCGCCGCCTGCGGTGATAACCCCCGCCTGCCGGGCCGCTGTCACCGCTGCGCCAAGGTCAACCCCGTAAATGGATCGTCCGGACCCCTTGCCAACCCCGTCATCATCTATCGCAATGACCAGGGTTGGCCGCTGATAATATTCCTTCAGCCGTCCGGCGACGATGCCGATGACCCCCGGATGCCAGCCTTTGCCGGAGACGACAATCACCGGCGGGACCTCCCCGCCCGGACCAATGCGGGCCGCGACCTGCTGCATGGCCTGCTCCTGCACCAGATATTCTATCGCCTGACGTTCGGCATTATAATTATGCAGTTCCCCGGCAAGGGCCGCTGCCTCATCGGTATCATTAGTACTCAGAATACGCGCCCCGGCCCCGGCCCGGCCCACCCGGCCCCCGGCATTGACTCGCGGGCCAATCAAAAAACCGGCGTGATAGGTCCCCGGCTCTTCCCGAATTCCCGCCACATCGGCCAGCGCCCGGATACCGGCATTGCCGCGCCCCGCCATCACCTTCAGCCCCTGTGCCACAAGCGCCCGGTTAATCCCGACCAGCGGCACCACATCGCAAATAGTGCCCAGCGCCACCAGATCAAGCCACTGCATCAGGTCAGGCTCCTGCAGGCCCCGGGCCTGATACCAGCCCTCCTGCCGCAGCAGACGATTGAGACCGACAATAAACATGAATGTCATGCCGACTGCGGCCAGCTGGCCAAAGCCCTCATCCTCGTCAATGCGGTTGGGGTTCAGCACCGCCACGGCCTCCGGCAGGCGCGGCTCCGCCTGATGATGGTCAATGACGATCACCTCCAGCCCGGCTTCTTTTGCCGCGTTAAGCGGGTCGAAAGACACCGTGCCGCAATCCACCGTCAGCAGCAGATCAACCCCCTGTTTCCTCAGCTCAAGCAGGGCGGCGGCATTCGGGCCATAGCCTTCTTTTATCCGGTCGGGGATATAGAGAATGACCTCCTGCGACAGGGCGGAAAAAAAGCGTTTCAGCAGCGCCGATGACGTCGCCCCGTCAACATCGTAATCACCGAAAACGGCAATTTTCTGACCTTTCCGGAGGGCCACAGCCACCCGGGCACAGGCCCTGTCCATATCGCGGAAACGCGACGGGTCCGGCAGGGCGGCCTTGAGCGTGGGCGTCAGATAAGCATCCGACCGGTCAAGGTCAATGCCACGCCCGGCAACCACCCGGGCGACGATTTCCGGCAGATTATGGCGCTGGGCAATGGCCTGAATGATGCGGTATTCGGCGGGGCGCTGACGCCAGGCCCGGCCAGTGACAGAATCCTCCACGCCAAGAAGAAAATCTTCCTGATCGCCCCCATCAGCCATTTTTTTTGCGATGATGTTCAGCCCTGACCCAGCGCACCGTGCCGGTTTTTGACCGCATGACGACTGATTCTGTTGAATAGCCCTTGCCATCCGGCGTCTGATGGACCCCGCGCAGCAGATAGCCATCCGTCACCCCGGAGGCGGCAAAAATTACATCGCCGCTGGCCATTTCCAGCGCGGAATATTTCCGGTTAAGGTCGGTAATGCCCCATTTATGGGCGCGGCCCCGCTCATCATCATTGCGG
>JALUWZ010000107.1 GCA_027019205.1 Emcibacter sp. | reverse complement strand
AAGGCCAGCCCCTTTGCGCCGATCACCGGCGACAGTCAGGACAGCAATTACGCCGCTGCTCAACAAATGGCGCGGATGATCAAGGGCCGGGACGCTTTGGCCATAGAGGCCTGTATGGCGGAGATCAATGGCTCAACAGTCGGCGAGCCTTCGGTCCGCTCGGCCTTTGATATGGCGCTTTATGATATTGCGGCCAAGGCGGCGGGGCTGCCGCTTTACCGCTTTCTTGGCGGAGAACGGCGCGAGATCAGGACCGACCTGACCATAGGCTGGCGCGATACAGTTGAGGATACGGTGGCCCAGGCACAGAATATCCTTGATGCGGGCTTTGAGGCGATCAAGCTGAAAGTGGGTCGTCCGGGTTTAGAGGATGTTGCCCATGTGGCGGCGGTGCGGGAGCTTGTCGGGCCGGATGTCGCGATCAAAATGGACAGCAATCAGGGCTGGGACTATCCGACGGCGGTGGCCAATATCAAGGCTATGGCCGACCTTGATCTGGAGTATGCGGAGCAGCCATTGGCGGTATGGGATTATGACAATATGGCCCGGCTCAGGGACAAGGTGGACCTGCCGATCTGTGCCGATGAAAGCGTATTTGACCATCATGATGCGCTGAAGCTGATCCGGCTCGGGGCGGCGGATTACCTCAATATCAAGCTCGGCAAGGCGGGCGGTATCCATACCGGCCTCAAGATCAATGCCATTGCCGAGGCCGCCGGGGCCAAATGCATGATCGGCTGTTTTGCCGAAAGCAGGCTCGGCCTGTCCGCCGCCGCCCATCTGGCCATGGCCCGGCCCAATATCCACTTCATTGATCTGGATTCCTGTTATCATTTCAAGAGTGATCCGGTGACCGGCGGCGTGACTTTCGATGACAAGATTGGTGGTTTGCTCCATTTGCCTGATACGCCGGGCCACGGGGCAGAGATAGACGATAGTGCATTAAACCCGGAAAACACTATCCGGATATAGAACAGATAAAGGTAAAGATTGTGAGTGATAAAGTAATCAAACTGAAAACCCCCTATCTTCTGTTTCTGGGTGATACGGAACAGGCGGGACTTGCCAAGACCGCCTATGGCCTTCTGCAATGGTGCCCGGATAAATGCGCCGGTCAGCTCAGGCTCGCAGGTTGCAAGACCGATCTCGGCCTCAAGGATATGACCCCGCGTGAAGCCAGAGAAAAATATAATGTCGGCACGCTGGTGATCGGGGTGGCCAATCTCGGCGGTTTTCTCCCGGACAACTGGATTGTCCCCCTGTGTGAGGCACTGGAAGCCGGGCTTGATATTGCCGCCGGTCTGCATGTCAGACTGAATGATATAGACATCCTGCGGGACACCGCCCGAAGGCATGGCTGTACCCTCCATGATGTCCGGCAAACCACGCAAGATTTGAAGGTGGGTAATGGTCAGAAACGATCCGGCAAGAGACTGCTTGCCGTGGCCGCAGATTGCGCCATAGGCAAGAAATATGCCGCCCTTGCCCTGGCACAGGAAATGAAAAACCGGGGCATGGATGCCGACTTTCGGCCCACCGGTCAGACCGGCATCCTGATCGCCGGAGGCGGGATCAGCGTTGATGCGGTGGTGGCCGATTTTATCTCCGGCGCGGCGGAGATGATCAGTCCGGCCAATGACCCGGACCACTGGGATATTATCGAGGGGCAGGGGGCCTTGTTTCATCCGGCCTATGCGGGCGTTGCCCTCGGGCTTCTGCATGGCAGTCAGCCGGATGCGCTGGTGATCTGCCATGATCCCGACCGTACCCATACGGCCTTTATGGAAAGCTTCCGGCTGCCGGATATTGAAACGGTGATGAGACGC
>JALUWZ010000106.1 GCA_027019205.1 Emcibacter sp. | reverse complement strand
GGGGATCCAGCTAATGACCGGTTGACCTGCTCATAACCATTTGATTAATTGAATAAATCCTGCAGCATTCCGGATTGCCGCCTGCGCGGTAATGACGACATAATCATATCCAGAGACCCACAAGCATGACTTTGTCAGCAGTCTGTTATCCCCCATCTCCTGTCCTGGACTCTAACGGTCCAGATCAATGACCTTGATGCCCGAGGCAATACCGGAAAACAGGCTTTGCAGGGCCTCGGGCGCGGCCTCAAGACCGTGATAGACTTTCTCGTTTGAAATCAGATCACCCTTTTTATACCAGGTGGTCAATTCAGCCTCGGCGGCGGCAAACTGTTCGAAATAATCCCAGACGAAAAATCCTTCCATCCGGGCGCGTTTATATATGAGGTTATAATAATGGCGCGGCCCCGGCGGCGGCGTATTCTCATATTCGGTTGAAATCAGACCGCAGATCACCGCCCGGCCCCGAAGGCCGATATTTTTCAGCGCCGTATCGAGAATAACCCCGCCGACATTATCAAAATAAACATCAATTCCCCCGGGGCACAGGTCGGCAAGCTGCTGGTCAAGGTTATCCTGCTTGTAATCAACAACATCATCGACCCCGACAACATCCCGGACCCAGGCGCATTTTTCATCACCGCCAGCGATACCAATCACCCGGCAGCCTTTGATCCGGGCGATCTGCGCCACCAGCGAACCGACCCCGCCTGCGGCTGCCGAGACCACGACCGTTTCACCGGCCTTTGGTCTGCCAATATCCAACAGGCCGAAATAGGCGGCAAAGGCCGACGCGCCAAGGGTGCCGAGATGGAGATAGAGCGGCGATTGCGGATGATGGATTTTCTGCAATGTCTTGACCGGGGATCTGGTCTGATCGCCGTCCTGCAGCGAGTAATATTGCCAGCCGGTCGAGCAGGCAACAACCTCGCCCTCCCTATAATCCTCATGGCGCGAGCTTATGATGCGCCCGACCCCGCGCCCGCGCATAACCTCGCCAATCTTGAGCGGCGGATGAAAGCGGCTGTCACTGCCCATCAGATAGGCCCGCTGGGCCGGAGATGTGCCGAGGGCCTCGGTCCGGACGAGAAACTGCCCGTCAGCCGGGGTCGGGATGGCCTCCTCCGTAACCTCGAATAAATCGAGCGATACCGCCTCATGTTCCCTGATATTTCGTGCGAGACGCAACTGTCTGTTGATGCTCATTCTTTAAAACCCTGATGTATTTCCTAGAACATATAACGGCTTTTTTCCGGGGCGGAATCGATGATCTCGTTACCGGTTTCCAGCCCGAGCGCCCAGCGGCCAATCGGTGTCATGCCAATTTCCCATTGCTGGCTCTGATGGGCGGTCAGGGCCTCCATATCCCGGTGGAAGCGCTGAACCGGGTTTTTATTGCTCAGGCCGCTTGCCCCCATCATCTTGACCAGACGGGTCACGGCGCTGGAACACAGCTTGCCAATAAACACACAGTCGCGTTTCAGGCGCACCATTTCATCTTTCGGGATGCGCTCATATTTGACGCCCCGGGCATGAAGCATGTCAAACACCCGCTTGTTGAGCAATTTTGCCGCAGCAATTTCCGCCGAAGATTCCGCAATCCGGGTCTGTACCGGAATCTGTTCCGCCACCCGTTCGCCAAACATCGCCCCGATGCGGGTTTTGGTAATTTCAAGATAGGCCTCCATCGCCCCGACCGCAGTCCCGACAATCGGGCCAAGCGGCACGGAGAAGAAATATTCCGGCATATAGGCCTGATAGGTATAGCTTTTATGAGCCTTGGCCCCTTCCGCCGTGCCGGTGTCAAATGTGCTGATTGGCATGGCGCGGTGATCGGGGATAAATTGTTCGGTCACCTTGATATTCATCGACCCGGTGCCTTTCAGGCCGGAGACATACCAGTTATCGACATAGTCAAAATCACCCTTTGGTATGGCAAATAACGTCATTTCATATTCGTCCCGGGTGGCGCTTTCGGCCTGGGTGCCGACAATCGCCCATTCGGAATGGCTGAGTCCGCTGGCAAAGGACCATTCGCCCGAGATGATATAGCCGCCATCCACTTTTTTGCTGGCGACATTGCGCCCGCCGGCAAAGGCGGTGGCGATCAGCACATCGGGGTTGGCGAAAATCTCTTTCTGAACCTCCATGCCGAGCCGGGCCGCCATCCATGTATGGGCACCGACAACGCATTGTATCCATGCCGTGGATGTGCAACCCCGCGCCAGTTCATAAGCGATCGCCGCATGGGCGCCCCAGTCCATTTCATAGCCGCCAAACATTTTGGGCTGATAATATTTCAACAGGCCGAGCCGGTGAAGATCCGCCATGGTTTCATCCGGCAATTGGCGTAATTCTTCGGTTTTCTCTGCCCGTTCCTTCAGAACAGGAACCAGACTGCGCGCCCGTTCCAGCAACTCTTCAAGTGTCACGTCGGCCATAATTCTCTCCGCATATTTCAGGTAAATTCCACTGCCGGGCTTATCATCCCGACCCTTGCTCTTCTGGCTTTACATTAGCGGGACTTCCTGCAATAACATATGCCGAAGACATCGACTGGCCACTCTATGGTCATCCGGCCCGGGGGGTCTAAAATCTCTCTTGCCGGTTTGTTATGTTCCAGGTTCAAATGATATGGTCCAGACAGAGAAAACAGGAATGAGTTCAGAAAAATTCAGCCAGAAAGACTTCCGTGAAACACTGGGGCAGTTTGCTACCGGGGTTACGGTTATCACGACACTGGATGCGAATGACGGCTCGCCGGTGGGCATTACCGCCAACAGTTTCAACAGCGTGTCCATGGACCCGCCGCTGATCCTGTGGTCACTGGCCAGGGATGCGCTCAGCCTGTCACATTTTGAAAATGCCGAACATTTCAACGTCCATATCCTCGGCAGTGACCAGGAAGAACTTTCCAACCGTTTTGCCCGCCAGGGCAGCGACAAATTCTCTGGCACCGATTTCTATCCGGGCGGGAATAATATGCCGGTGCTGAAAGATTGCGCCGCCCTCCTCGAATGCCGGACCAGACATCAATATGACGGCGGCGACCATGTCATCTTCGTCGGCGAGGTGCTGTCCCATCATCATAATGCCAAAGACCCCCTGCTATTCCATCGGGGCAAATATGCCAGCGCCCGCCATCAGGATTAACGGCCTTTACCGGCCTTTTCCTCAAACAGCTCTGAAAGCTGTTCGGTGATCGCCCCGCCCAGCTGCTCGGCATCCATAATCGTGATCGCCTTTTGATAATAGCGCGTGACATCATGACCGATGCCGATGGCGAGCAGTTCAACGGGCGAGCGTTTTTCGATCCAGTCGATCACACTGCGCAGATGATCCTCCAGATAGTTGGCGCTGTTGGTCGATAGCGTACTGTCATCTACCGGCGCGCCGTCGGAGATCACCATCATAATGCGCCGTTCCTCGGTCCGCATCATCAGGCGGCTATGGGCCCATAGCAGGGATTCGCCGTCAATATTTTCCTTTAACAGCCCCTCCTTCAGCATCAGCCCGAGGTTATTGCGGGTCCGGCGCCACGGGCTGTCGGCAGTCTTATAGATGATATGACGCAGATCATTCAGCCGCCCCGGTTTTTGCGGCTTGTTATTTTCCAGCCATTTGAGCCGGCTTTTGCCGCCCTTCCACGCCCGGGTGGTAAAGCCGAGGATTTCCACCTTGACCCCGCAACGTTCGAGTGTGCGGGCCAGAATATCGGCGCACATGGCGGCAATGGTGATCGGCCTGCCGCGCATCGAGCCTGAATTGTCAATCAGCAGGGTCACCACCGTATCCTTGAAGTCGGTCTCGTTTTCGACCTTGAATGACAGGGCATGAAGCGGGTTGGTCACCACCCTGGTCAGACGGCTGGTATCGAGAATCCCTTCCTCAAGATCAAAATCCCATGAGCGCATCTGCTGGGCCATCAGCATCCTTTGCAGCCGGTTGGCGAGCTTGGAGACCACATTGTGCAGGCCGCTGAGCTGCTGGTCAAGATTGCGGCGCAGAAAAGAAAGTTCCCCGGCATCACATAGCTCTTCCGCCGGGATAATCTCGTCAAATTCAGTGGTATAGACATGATACTGCGGTCCCTCCGCCTGATCGGTGGCAAGGTTATTGGGGTTAAAGACCGCCTTGGCCTTTTCCGCCGCCTCTTCGGCCATCATGTCATTGATCATATCCTCGGAAAGCTCGGCCCCGCTGTCATCCGACGATGACGAACCGTCACTATCGTCCTGATTTTCCTCGCCGTCCTCATCGCCTTCTGTGCTATCCTCGCCGTCGCTGTCACCATCCTCATCGGCGCTGTCCTGATCTTCGGCTCTATCCTCGGCATTTGAGGGCTTGTGGTCGTCATTCGCGTCATAATCCTCGGCAAGGTCAAGATCGGCGATAATTTTCCGGCTCAGGCGGCTGAAGGCTTCCTGATCACCGATACTGTCAATCAGCGCGTCAAGATGGGCCGCTGCCTTTGATTCGATCGCAGTACGAAACTGGTTAATCACCTCATTGGTCGCGTCCGGCGGATGGCAATGGGTCAGCCGTTCGCGCACCAGCAGCCTCAGAATATCACCATAAGGGGTATTTTCGGCATTGACCGACAGGCTCAAACGGTTTTTGGCATAATAATCCTCAAGTGTCGCCTGAAGATTATCGGCAACGCCGGGCATTTTTGTCGCACCGATGGCCTCCACCCGGGCCTGTTCCATGGTTTCATAAATACCCTCGGCCAGCGGATTATTGTCGGGGGCATATTTTATGTGCAGGCTCTTGTCATGATAGCGCTGCCGCAGGGCATAGGCATCGGCGACCCCGCGCACCCGGGCGATATCGCCCCGCGACATATCAACGGAGACGATCGGCAGGCGGCCCTTTGTGCCGGAAATATCACTATTCTCGGCCCCGAAGCTGACCTCGATTTCCGGCTGCTCGGCCATGGCGCGGACCGTCGAGGATAGCGCATGTTTGAACTGGTCCAGTCGGTGGGGGGATTTCCTCAGGGGCATGAAATATCCATGAAATTCCCGGCCCTATTCGGGCTGGCTTACCGGAAAGACAGCGGATTCAGGCAATTCGGTGCCGAAGCAACGCTGATAATATTCCGCCACCACAGGCCGTTCCAGCTCATCACATTTATTGAGGAAAGTCAGGCGGAAGGCAAAGGCGACATCCTTGAAAATTTCCATATTTTCCGCCCATGTCAGCACCGTACGCGGCGACATGACGGTTGAAATATCGCCGTTGATAAATCCGCTGCGGCTGAGGTCGGCGACCTGCACCATCTGGCGGATCAGCTTCTGGCCCTTTTTATCCTGTAAAGACGGTAATTTGGCGAGGACGATATTTTCCTCCACATCATGAGGCAGATAATTCAGGGTCGAGACAATATTCCACCGGTCCATCTGTCCCTGATTAATCTGCTGGGTGCCGTGATAAAGGCCCGAGGTATCGCCAAGGCCAATGGTATTGGTGGTGGCAAACAGCCGGAATGACGGATGGGGGTGAATGACCTTGTTCTGGTCCAGCAGGGTCATCTTGCCCGACACTTCGAGCACGCGCTGAATAACAAACATCACATCCGGACGTCCGGCGTCATATTCATCAAATACCAGCGCGGTCGGGCTTTGCAGCGCCCAGGGCAGGATGCCTTCCTGGAATTCGGTGACCTGAACCCCGTCGCGCAGCACGATGGCATCCTTGCCGACAAGGTCAATCCGGCTGATATGACTGTCCAGATTAACCCGGACGCAAGGCCAGTTGAGCCGGGCGGCGATCTGTTCGATATGGGTCGATTTGCCGGTGCCGTGATAGCCCTGAAGCATCACCCGCCGGTTATAGGCAAAGCCCGCCAGCACCGCGAGGGTGGTATCATGGTCAAAGATATAATTATCATCCCGTTCCGGGACATGATCGTCGGCTTCGGAAAATCCGGGAACCTCGATATCGCTGTCGATACCAAAAACCTGACGGACATTGATTTTAATATCCGGCAGGCCGTCTCCGGGCTGTGTGCTTTGTGTCGCGGTCATTACTCTATCCATTTTTAACTTATATGCTTCCATTATGTCGTTCATTGTGGCAGTTTCGTCAAGTGTAAAAAACAGGATTACAGCTATGACTGTCGCAGAAACCATTGAACAGAAATTACGGGCCGGGCTGAATATTGCCCATCTTGAGCTTATTGATGAATCGGCAAAACATGCGGGCCATGCCGGGGCAAGAGCGGCGGGAGAAAGCCATTTCAGACTTTTGATCGTCTCGCCCGATTTTACCGGCAAAGGCCGGGTGGCGCGCCAGCGGGAAATCTACCGCATCCTGAAGGACGAAATGGCAGGACCGGTTCACGCCCTGTCCCTAGATGCCCGTTCACCGGAAGAGTAAAGCCATGTTGAAAGTAAAAATCATACCGGTCACCCCGTTTGAGCAGAATTGCAGCCTTGTCTGGGATGATGCAACCATGCAGGGGGCCGTCATTGATCCCGGCGGCGATGTTGACAGCATCCTTGCGGCGATCAAAAAATATGGTGTCGCAGCTGAAAAAATCCTGATCACCCACGGCCATCTTGATCACGCCGGCGGCGCGGCGGAGCTGGCGGAAGCTTTGGACATCCCCATCATCGGCCCCGGAAAGGAAGACAGGTTCTGGATTGACCAGATTCCGGAAAACTGCCGCAATTACGGCCTGCCGGAGGGCCGTGTATTCACCCCGGATGAATGGCTGGAGGATGGCGATAAAGTCACTGTCGGCTCAATCACACTTGAGGTATATTTCTGCCCCGGCCATACACCGGGCCATGTGATATTTTACGAAAGGGGCAGCGGTTTTGCCTTTGTCGGCGATGTGCTGTTTCAAGGCTCCATTGGCCGCACCGACTTTCCGCGCGGCGACCATGATACCCTGATCCGCTCCATCCGGGAAAAATTATGGCCGCTCGGTGATGAGACCCGATTTATCTCGGGCCACGGGCCGATGTCGAGCTTTGGCCAGGAGCGCAAAAGCAATCCCTTCGTTCGCGACGGGGTCTGATTTTCACCCCGCATTTCTTAAAATATCAATATTGTCTGCGATCTTGCCAAAGGCTTTCAGCACATCATCAATATCGTCTGTTGTCATGGACGGTTGCATAAATTCGTGGGAGATCAGGGTGGCTTCATGGGCGCGCTCGACCTCGGGACATATGCCGGCCTGATAATTTACCTCGCCGGTATAATGGGGACATCGGAAGGGGCAGCCTTTATCGCCGTAGGCAGTCTGCTGCCGGAACATCGGATAAAGATAGATTGGCTTGACATAGCCGCCGCTGATCAGCGGGCCATGGCCCTTGCGCATCTCCGTTTCCGGCAATTCCGCATGAAGCGCCCGGATCAGCATATCCCGCGACAGTCCGGCGACCTCAGGGTCATATTTCAGCGCCGCGACATAATAGGAATGCTCGACATATTCGGCGACCGGGGCAATACTCAGCCCCGGAATGGTCGGCAGGTTGCGGTTGAAATAGGCGAGGTTTTCCCGGCGGCGGGCCACAAGTTGCCGGCTTTTGCCAAGCTGCATCCGGCCAATCCCGGCTTCAAGTTCGCCCATGCGGAAATTAAAGCCGACCATATTGACCAGACTGTCAACCTCGCGCCCGGTGACGACCGCCTCGGCATGGTTCCTGATAAGCTGTAACCGGTCGGCCAGCCGGTCATCATTGGTCACCACAATGCCGCCCTCGCCCGAATGGATATGCTTGTGATAATTAAGCGAGAACACCCCCATATGGCCGAGGGTGCCGACCGGACGGCCCCGATAGGTGGCGCAGGGGGCCTGGGCGCAATCCTCGATCACGGTAATATTATGCGCGCGGGCGATTTCCATGATCTCGTCCATATCTGCCGGATGACCGAACAGATGGACGACGATAATGGCCTTTGTGCGGTCGGTTATTCGCGCGCGGATGCTATCGGGACTCAGGCAAAAATTATCCGGGTCAATATCGGCAAAGACCGGCACCGCGTTAAAGGCGATAGCGGCGGTAACAGAGGCCACCATGGTATAGGGCGAGACGATGACCTCATCCCCCGGCCCGACACCGGCGGCACCGACCGCAGCATAAAGACCGCTGGTACAGCTGTTGACGGCTATCCCGTGCTTTGCCTGATAATCAGCGGCCCATTCCCGCTCAAACGCCCGGACTTCGTCACCGCCGTAGAAATCTTCATGCCAGACGCCGAGATAGCGCGACAGCACGCCGTTGTCCATGATCTCCATGACTTTCTGCTTTTCTTCCTTACCGATAAAATTATGGGCCGGGAATAATTTTGTCCGAACAGGGTCGCCGCCGAGTAATGCCAGTTTTGCCATGGTAGTCTGCTTTATCCTGATTATTTTTGATTGCCCGACAGTATCATTATCGGGCAAATGTTTACAGAAAATATTATGGCCCTATAATCAGGCCAAATGAAGGGAAGCAATGCGGTGAATAAAAACATTCAGATCGGCAAGGATCATCTCGGGGCGGGGCATCCCCCCTATATCATTGCGGAAATGTCCGGCAATCATAATCAGGATATGGGCCGGGCGCTGAAAATTATTGACGCGGCGAAGAAGGCCGGGGTCCAGGCGGTGAAGCTGCAGACCTATACCGCTGATACCATAACGATTGATCATGACAGTGATGAATTCCGCGTGACAGAGGGGCTGTGGGCCGGACGCACGCTTTATGAGCTGTATGACGAGGCCCATACGCCGTGGGACTGGCACCGCGAATTATTTGATCATGCGGCCAAACGGAATATTACCCTGTTCAGTTCGCCCTTTGACAGGACAGCGGTTGATTTTCTCGAAGACCTGAATGCGCCCGCCTATAAAATTGCCTCTTTCGAGATTATCGACCTGCCGCTGATCCGCTATGCCGCGAGTACCGGCAAGCCGATCATCATGTCAACCGGTCTCGCGAGCCGGGACGAGATCGGCGAGGCGATCGAGGCGGTTCGCGAATGTCACAATGAAAATCTCGTAGTGCTGCATTGTGTCAGTGGCTATCCGAGTGACCCCGCCGAGGCCAATCTTGTCACCATGCAGGATATTGCCCACAGGTTTGATATCCTTTCCGGCCTGTCGGATCACAGTTACGGCATTGCGGTGCCGGTGGCGGCAACCGCACTCGGCGCGTCGGTGATTGAAAAGCATATTACCCTCAGCCGGGCCGAGGGCGGGGTGGATAGTGATTTCTCGCTCGAACCACAGGAATTTTCCGAACTGGTGGCAACCTGCCGGACAGCCCATTCGGCCCTCGGCCAGGTCAGTTATGATCTCAAGCCGAGTGAACGGGAAAATCAGCGGTTCCGCCGCAGTCTCTATGTCGTGGCCCCGCTTCGCAAGGGGGAAGTTTTCAGCGCCGAAAATATCCGCTCCATCCGGCCCGGTCTTGGCCTTCTGCCAAAATATTATGACGAGGTGATCGGTAAAAAAGCCACCCGTGATATTGCCCGGGGCAGTCCCCTGTCGCGGGATATGGTGGAATAGCCATATGACGGGCGCCCCTGAACAGAAGCTTGCCCGCCTGTTTGGCTATGAGCATGCGGTAATGGCCGGGCGGGCGCGGTCCGCCCTTGTGGCCCTGATCGAGGTTTTTCAGGACGGGGCGGCGGGGCCTTTGCCGGTGTTGCTGCCGGAAAATATCTGCCCGGTGCTGGGGATCGCCATCCGGGCGGGCGGCGGGCTTGCCGTCCCTGTTCCTGTATCGCCCCTGAGCGGATTGCCTGATGACCGGGCCTTTACAGAGGCCATGATGGATTGTGAGAGACCGGGGATTGTCATGCCGACGCATCTTTACGGTTTTGTGGGAGACTATCCGGAAATGACCGACTATGCCCGCGCTCATGGCTGGGTCATTGTAGAAAATGATACCAATGCGGTCCGGCTGCAGGGGGCCGCACCCTTTGGTGATGCGCTATTGACAAGTTTCGGCTATGCCAAACCGATAGAGGTCGGCAGTGGCGGCGCACTGATGACCAGTGACCGGTCACTTGCCAGAGCACTCCGGCAGCGGGTTTCCAGCTATGATATGCTGGACAGCAAGGCAGAAAAACTGGAAGAAAAATACATGCTCGAACGGCGGGCGATCCGTAAAAATATGGGGACGTCATCACGGGAACTGGCGCGGATATGTCAGGGGGAATCCGCCCTCGTCCGTTTTCGTTTTGATGATAAAAATACAGCCCGGCTTGTGGCGCAGCTTGACCGGTTTCCCGGGGAAAGGTCACGGCGCCTTGAACGTCGCGAGATGTGGAACCGGGCGCTGGCCCCGCTTGATGATATGCTGCAGCCGGTACCGCTGCCGCAACCGGTGCCGTGGCGGCTGATCCGCCGGGTGCCAGAGGGCCGTGATATTTTCACCCGCCACCTGTGGGCCGGCGGGGTGGATGCCGGGATCAATTACCGGTCGCTATGGCGCGAATTGCCGGCGGAATATCTGTCCGGCACGCCGTCTTTATCGGACCCGTGGGGTGAAATGGTGTTGAATTTATGGGTAACAGGGGATTACGATGGCCCCCGTATAGAAAAAGCTGCACATAAACTTATGGAGGCTGCCAATGATTTGTGACCATATTGGCTACAGACCGAAAGGAGCTTGAGGACCCTGTTGCCATGGCTGATCTCGTTGACCAGATAAGGCTGCTCATCCGGCTTGATGCCAGCCACCGGACCGGCCTTGGCCATGCGGCGCGGGTCGCGGGTCTGTTGCAACATATTACGGTACC